>CAYNHP010000025.1:0-30731 GCA_964397235.1 uncultured Bacteroides sp.
AATGAGAAATAGCAACTCTGTGCATAGAAGATTGGTGATAGGTTTAAGGTTTAAGGCGAGGAAATGTGGTGCGCGGCGTGGCACCAAACGGGAGCATATGGTTGCGCGTGCTCAAAATTACAACTTTTTAACACCGGATGCAAGTTCTTAACGTTAAGACTTGTTAAAAAGTGTTTTTTGGGGTTAGAATTTGATGACGGGGGCGGAGAGGAGGCCGGTGGCGAGGGTGAGGTCGGTTGGGGCGCCGGTGCGGAGGCGGTTGTAGCGCTTGAGGGGGATTTCGAGGGTGGTGGTGCGCCCATCGTCGAAGCGGACGTCGATGAAGTAGACTTTGTAGGCTGCTCCCTGGCGGTAGTGGCGGCCGGAGCGCTCGGAGCGATGGCGCGTCTTGGTGTATTTGCGCTCGACGAGGACCTGCTCCGTGTGCTCGGTGGTTTTGTCGGCAAAGGCGTAATTAAGGGTGTATAGGGCGCCTGCGCCGACGATGGTGAGGTAAACGGTTGCGGCTATATGGTTGGCCGGGCGCGAGGTCCAGCCGGTGAAGTAGCGTGCGGCGGGAGCGAGGACGAGGCCAAGAATGAGGCCGAGGGCAAGTGCGCCGACCCAGAAGGGCCACCATGGGGCGAGGGTCCGCTCGGTGAAAACCATCGTGGCGCCAAGACCCATGAGGGCTATGGCGCCGACGAGGATGTAGCTCAGTATATGGCCGATTTTCATGCCTTGGCGATGGTGCCGTCGGGGGCTATGACGATTTTGCGCTCCTTATAGAGATGCCCTACTGCTTTTTTGAAGTCCTTCTTGCTGCACTCAAAGATGGTTGCAATCATTTCGGGCGACATCTTTTCGCTGACGGGGGCGTTGGAGCCGTCGGAGAGGTATGCAAGGAGGCGGTCGGAGAGCGAGGCTGTGCGGTTGGCTGACTTATCCTGAAGGGTGAGGTCGATTTTTCCGTCGTCGCGCACCTGCTTTACATATGCCTTGATGGTCTCTTCGATTTCGATGGGACTGTAGATTTCGTTGGCATAAATCATGCCGCGGTGGAGGTTGTCGACAATGACTTTGTAGCCGATTTCGGTGTGTTCATAGACGAGCGCCTTGACCTCCTGGCCGGCCTTATAGTCGGGGAATACGTTGCCGAGGAACTTTTCGACCTTGGCTGAGGCGACTATCCGGCCGGTGGCATGGTCAACATAGACATAGACCAGATAGATGCCTCCGCGGCGCATCTTGACTTTTTGTTCGCTGTAGGGCACGAGCAGGTCCTTGGGCAGGCCCCAGTCGAGGAAGGCGCCGGTGTCGTTGACGGCGCTGACGGAGAGGAAAGCAAACTGCCCGACGGTGGCAAAGGGATGCTCGGTGGTTGCTATGGGACGGTCCTCGGAGTCCTTGTAGACGAACACTTCGATTTGGTCGCCGACGGCGGCGTTTTCGGGGAGATAGCGCGAGGGCAGGAGTACGTCAATGTCGTCGTCGCCCGAACCAAGGTATGCTCCGAAGTCGACAACCCGGCGCACTGTCAATTTCTGAATCTTGCCTAATTCAATCATATGTCAGTTATGTTTGGATTACAAATTTCGCAATAATTTTCCGGATTGCATGCACGGGAGGAGAATTTTAATTAATTTTGCACAACCGAACATGCAAACTTCTGACATAAAAACATTTGAGCACGCCCCATTGTTTCACATATATGGATATAACAACAGAAAACGAGCAGCTGATAGAGCGTTACTTCCCGAACCTGAACGAGGAGCAGATTGAGCAATTTCGCCGTCTGGGCGAGCTCTACCCCGAGTGGAACTCGAAAATAAATGTGGTGAGCCGGGCCGACATAGGCTATCTCTACAGCCGCCACATCCTCCACTCGCTGGCCATGGCGGCCTTTCTGGGTGAGTTGGCGCCGGGAACAACCTTTATGGACCTGGGCACCGGCGGAGGCTTCCCCGGGATTCCGCTGGCGATTATGTACCCGCAGGCCCGCTTCCATATGATTGACCGCATCGGCAAGAAAATCCTGGTAGCGAGCGAGGTAGCCAAGGCCATAGGGCTCAGCAACGTGACTTTTGCCCACGGCGACTCGGGGGAGTGCCATGCCAAATTCGACTACGTTGTTTCGCGCGCGGTGATGACCCTGGACAAGCTGGTGAAGGCCTGTGCGCGCAACATCACCTCCACGCCCACGCCCGGCAACCGCTATGCGCCCGGGCTGGTGTGCCTCAAGGGCGGCGACCTCAGCGAGGAAATCGCGGCTGCACGCCGGACGGTTATAGAAATACCCGTTACCGACTTTTTCAACCTGCCCTTCTTCGAGACCAAGGAAGTGGTGTATGTGAGGCTTTAGGCTTTAGGCGTTGGGCTTTAGGCTTTAGGCGTTAGGTACTATTTAAAACAAGACTGATATGTTGAAAATCAAGCAATTTGCATTCAATCCTTTTCAAGTGAGCACGTTTGTGGTTTATGACCCGGACACTTTGGACGCTATAGTAGTTGACCCGGGCATGACATCGGCCGCCGAGGAGCGAAAACTCGACGATTTCATTGCGCAGAACAGCCTGAAGGTGCAGCAGGTAGTGAACACCCACTTGCACCTGGACCATTGTTTTGGCGATAACTACGTGCGCGACAAATACGGCGTGAAGGTTGCGGCCAACCTCGAGGATGCCCCTCTTGGCAAGAGCATCGGCACGCAGGCAGCAGAGTTCGGCATACACCTCAGCGGCCCATCGGAGGCTGTTGAGATTGACGTGCCCTTCAAGGAGGGGGATGTTATTAAGGTGGGTAACAGCGAGTTGCAGGTTCTCCATGTGCCCGGCCACTCCCGCGGCAGCATCGTGCTCTACTCGCCCGAGGGGCATTTCGCCATTGTGGGCGATGTGCTTTTCCAGGGTTCCATCGGGCGCACCGACCTCCCCGGGGGCGACCACCGCACCCTCATCGACGGCATCCGCAAGAAACTCTTCACCCTGCCGGACAACACTCTGGTGCTCCCCGGCCACGGACCCATGACAAACATCGGCACCGAGAAGGCCACCAATCCGTATTTCCGGTAGGATTTCAGTTTGTCAAGTTGACAATTTGACAATTTGACACCATGCTGAGCCGGTGCAATTTTTTTGCAAAAAATCGGCGAAAAAATTTGGAAATCACGCCAAAAGGTGTTATCTTTGCATCAACATACTTACCCCGCTTCCCGTAGACCAGCGCGCTTAGGGTAAGTTTATTTTTTATGCGCCCGCCCGTCTACCCCCGCCATCCCCTCGATGTGGACTCACAGATAACCATGCTCGCCGAGCAGGGGCTGTCGTTTATTGACGAAACTGAAGCTGCCAAAGCCCTGCGGCATATCAGCCTTTTCCGCATGCGCAGTTACCTGAAGTACTTCACCGACCCCCACAGCGGCATGTTCAAGGAAGGCTCGTGCTTCGAACAGGCGCTCGAGCTCTACACTTTCGACACGGCCCTGCGCCAGCTCATCTACGGCGAGCTTGAGAAAATCGAAATTTCGCTGCGTACTCAGCTCTCGAAGGTGATGACAGAGGCCGACGGACCCTTCTGGGTGGAGAATGCAGATAACTTCACCGATGCGGCGCGCCACCGCGACGTGCTCCAGAAAGTTCGCCATGAGCTCAACCGCAGCGACGAGCGCGACATCATCAACTTCCGCCGCCAGGGGTCGAACATATTCCCGCCGGGGTGGATGACCATGGAGATATGTTCCTTCGGCAGCATATCCATATTATATTGTCTGCTGAAGGCCGGCCGGGCTAAGCGCGACATAGCGCGCTTCTACGGCATGGCCGACACGGTGATGGAGTCGTGGCTCCACACGCTGGTGTACATCCGCAACATCTGCGCCCATCACTGCCTGCTGTGGAACCGGCCACTGCGCATCAATGCCGCCGTTCCGCGCCACCTGAACCGACCCTTCATCGTGCGTCCGGATAAGACGGAGAACCTCTACTTCGTCCTTTCCATAATTCTCTACTTCCTGCAGAGCGTCGACCCTGACAATACTTTTGCCGCGGATGTGACAGCCCTGATTGACGAATGCCACCTGGTGGAGCCGCCGTCGCTGGGATTTCCCTACGGGTGGCAGACGGAGCTGCTGTGGGGCGGCGATTTCAGCCAAGAATAAACTCCACCTCCTCGAGCAGGTTTCGGGCCAGCGGCTGCAGGTCGGACTTGTCCATAGCGGCCTGGGCCAACTTGCGCGCACGGACAGGATTGGTAGCCACGAGGTTGAAGGCAAGCCGCAGGCCAAGGTAGGTCCCGGCCCACTCTTCGGCCAGCTCCCAGGCGTAGGGCACGTGGCGCAGGAGCCGGTGGCATAGAATATCCGCAACTTCCGGCACGCCGAGGTCCATTGCCTCCCGGCCCCAGCGGCGGGCATCATCGGCACTGAAATCCTCCCGCGGCATGAGCATCGGCGCCAGCAACAGGCTCTCGCGGGTAGTGCGGTTAGCCCACAGCTGGACGGCCAGCTCGCGCGAGGGTCCGTGTTCGGCGGATATCTCCACCAGCTGGGGCAGATTTATGCCAAAAATCACAGCGAAGGGAGAGCCGCCTTTTCGCAGAGCATCGGCCACAACACCGTTGCGCATGGCAAACATCCGGCGTTTTATGGCCTGCATTGGGTTGTAAGAGTCCATTTTTTGCATTTTTGGAGGCAAAGTTAGCTAATTTTTGTTTGCGCTTTGGCATAAGATTTGCATAAGACGAAAATAATGATTAATTTTGATGAAAAATAGGCGGCCCTCCTCCCGCCAAAAAGAAAGAACAAAGAAATGAAGAACAACGATTTCAGAAATTTCGCCGTACACCACCTCAACATGAGCGGCTCGGCCCTCGACCAATACACCGACGTGGTATCGCGCACGGCTGCCCCCGTGGCATCCTATATCAGCCCCACCATCATTGAGGAACGCTCCCTCAATGTAGCCCAGATGGACGTATTCTCCCGCCTGATGATGGACCGCATCATCTTCCTGGGAACGGACGTCAACGACTACACCGCCAACGTAATCCAGGCCCAGCTGCTCTACCTGGACTCCGCAGAGCCCGGCAAGGACGTGAGCATCTACATCAACTCCCCCGGCGGGTCGGTCTACGCCGGCCTGGGCATCTACGACACGATGCAGTACATCTCCTCCGACGTGACCACCATCTGCACCGGCATGGCCGCTTCAATGGCAGCCGTTCTGCTGGTTTCGGGCGAAAAGGGCAAGCGCTTCGCCCTGAAGCACTCCCGCGTGATGATTCACCAGCCTATGGGCGGCGCTCAGGGTCAGGCTTCGGACATCGAAATCACCGCACGTGAAATCCAGAAGCTCAAGAAAGAACTCTACCAAATCATCGCCGACCACTCCGGCCAGCCCTTCGAAAAGGTTGAGCGCGACTCCGACCGCGACTACTGGATGACTGCCGAAGAAGCTCTCGAGTACGGCATGATCGACCGCATTCTGGTTAACTCCAAGAAATAACTTCCAAGGGAGTGCGCGCCTGCGTGCACTCCCTTTCCAATTCAATCTATGGCAAAAAAGAACGTACATTCCCTTCATTGCAGCTACTGCGGACGTCCCGAAGGCCCGGGGGTACAGATCATCCCTTCACCGATGGGCGAGGGCGGCATATGCATTGACTGCGTAGAGACCGCCGCGGAGATGCTCGGCATCGTCCCCGACGACGATGCGACTACTGCCCGCACCACCATAGCCCGCGCCCGCGCCGCCCATAAAGGTTCGGCAACCGGTGCCGCAAAGGCTCCCGCTACGAAGGCAATCCCCAAACCCAAAGAAATCAAGGAGTTCCTGGACCAATATATCGTAGGTCAGGAACAGGCTAAGAAATATCTGGCCGTCGCCGTATATAATCATTACAAACGTCTGGACCAGCCTCAGGACGCCGAGGATGTTGAAATCGAAAAGAGCAATATCATCATGGTGGGCCCCACCGGCACGGGCAAGACGCTCATAGCGCGTACCATCGCCAAGCTGCTCGATGTTCCCTTCACCATTGTGGACGCCACGGTGCTGACCCAGGCCGGCTATGTGGGCGAGGACATCGAAAGCCTGCTCACACGCCTGCTTCAGGCGGCTGACTACGACGTAAAGCGTGCCGAGCGCGGCATCGTATTCATCGACGAAATCGATAAGATAGCTCGCAAGGGCGACAACCCGTCCATTACCCGCGACGTCGGGGGCGAAGGCGTACAGCAGGGCTTGCTCAAGCTCCTGGAGGGCTCCATCGTCAACGTGCCCCCGCAGGGCGGCCGCAAGCACCCCGAGCAGCCGATGATTCAGGTCGATACCCGCAACATCCTCTTCATCTGCGGAGGTGCCTTCGACGGCATCGAACAGGCTATTGCCCACCGGCTTAACTCCAACTTCGTGGGCTTCGCCACCAAGGAGGGCAACAAGCGCATCGACCGCGAGCAGTATATGAGCCACGTGGCTCCGCAGGACCTCAAGACTTTCGGCCTCATCCCCGAAATCATCGGCCGCCTGCCCATCCTCACCCACCTGTTGCCGCTGGACCGCACGGCCTTGCGCGCAATCCTTACCGAACCTAAAAATTCCATCATCAAGCAGTATAAGAAACTATTCAAAATGGACGGCGTAGACCTCGAGTTCACACCCGAGGCGCTGGACTACATTGTCGACAAGGCCATCGAATTCAAGCTCGGCGCGCGCGGCTTGCGCTCCATCGTCGAGACCATCATGATGAATTCGATGTTCGACATCCCCTCCGGCACGACCAAGAAATTGACCGTCACCCCCGAGCTCTGCGCCGAGCAGCTCGAGGCGGCCCATTTCGACGCCAACGCCGTCTGACATCACTTCTCTCTTTCACCAATCTTCCTCAAAATCAACACAATGGACAAACCCCGTACCTCTATCCACCAGGCACTGAAAGAACATTTCGGCTTCGACCAGTTTAAAGGCAATCAGGAAGCAGTGATCCGCAGCCTCATGAGCGGCCGCGACACCTTCGTGATCATGCCCACCGGAGGTGGAAAGTCGCTCTGCTATCAGCTACCCTCGCTCATGATGGACGGTACGGCCATTGTCATTTCTCCTCTCATTGCGTTGATGAAGAATCAGGTGGACGCCATGCGCAATTACAGCGAGAAGGACTCCGTGGCCCATTTTCTGAACTCGTCGCTCACCAAGGTGGAAATCGCCAGCGTGAAGGAGGACGTTGTGGCCGGACGGACCAAGCTGCTGTACGTTGCGCCGGAATCGCTCACCAAAGAGAGCAACATCGAGTTTCTTAAAACCGTTCCCATATCTTTCTACGCCGTAGATGAGGCTCATTGCATCTCGGAGTGGGGCCATGACTTCCGCCCCGAGTACCGCCGCATCCGCCCCATCATCAACGCCATAGGACCGAGGCCGGTCATCGCCCTGACGGCTACGGCCACCCCCAAGGTGCAGCACGACATCCAGAAGAACCTGGGCATGAGCGATGCCGCAGTGTTCAAAAGCTCCTTCAACCGCGAGAACCTCTACTATGAGGTGCGCCCCAAGACGCCCAACATCGACCGCGACATCATCCGCTTCATCAAGCAGCGCTCGGGCGTGTCGGGCATCGTCTACTGCCTCTCACGCAAGAAGGTGGAGGAGCTGGCCGAACTGATGCAGGTGAACAACATCCGCGCCCTGCCCTATCACGCGGGCATGGACCCGGCCACCCGCTCGGCCAACCAGGACGCCTTCCTGCTGGAGAAGGTGGATGTCATTGTAGCCACCATTGCCTTCGGCATGGGCATCGACAAGCCCGACGTGCGCTTCGTCATCCACTACGACATCCCCAAGAGCCTCGAGGGCTACTACCAGGAGACCGGGCGAGCCGGGCGCGATGGCGGCGAAGGAATCTGCCTGACGTTCTACTCCCGCAAGGACCTCCAGAAGATGGAGAAGTTCATGCAGAGCAAGCCGGTGGCCGAGCAGGAAATCGGACGCCAGTTGCTGACGGAGACGGCCGCTTACGCCGAGTCGTCGCTGTGCCGCAGACGCTCGCTGCTGCATTACTTCGGCGAGGAGTTCGGCAAGGAAAACTGTGGGAGCTGCGACAACTGTCTTAATCCCAAAAAGAAAGTGGAAGCAAAAGATGAATTGTTGGCGACGTTGGAAACCATCGTCGCAGTTAAAGAAAAATTCAAAACCGAACATATAATAGATGTGTTGGTGGGCCGCTCCAGCGCCGATGTCCGGTCCTACGACCATCAGGAACTGGAAGTGTTCGGATGCCTGCAGGGCTACGACATGCGCTCGCTGGGCACCATCATCAACCAGGCAATCATCGCCGGTTACATCGACCGTGGCATCGAAAACTACGGTATTCTCAAGCTCACCTCCAAAGGGCGGGCCTTCCTTCGCAACCCCGGCACGTTCAAGGTAGTCGAGGACCAGGAGTTCTCCGACGACGTTGAAGAAGAACTGCCCAAGAGCGGCTCTTCATGCGCCGCCGACCCCGAACTCTTCTCCATCCTGAGTTCCCTTCGCAAAAAGATGGCCCAGAGCCTGGACCTGCCCCCCTACGTGGTGTTCCAGGACCCGTCGCTGGAAGCCATGGCCACTACTTACCCCGTCACCATCGAGGAGCTGGCCAACATCCCCGGCGTGGGCTCGGGCAAAGCCAAGCGCTACGGCGAAAAGTTCGTGGACGTGATCAAGAACTACGTCGAGGAGAACGAAATCGAGCGCCCGGAGGACATGCGCGTGCGCACCATCGCCAACAAGAGCAAGCACAAGATTGCCATGATTCAGGCCATCGACCGCAAAATAGACCTGCCGGCCATCGCCGAGGCCAACGGCCTGGACTTCGACCAGCTCCTGGACGAGCTGGAGGCTGTGGTCAACTCGGGCACACGTATCAACATCGACTATTATATATCGGAGATTATCGACCCGGACGACCAGGGCGACATCTTCGACTATTTCCGCCAAAGCCACTCGGGCGACCTCAACGCCGCATACAAGGAGCTCTGCCCCGACTTCAGCGAAGAGGAGGTGCGCCTGGTGCGAATCAAATTCCTCTCTGACCTCGGTAACTAACTGACCACATGCATCTTACCACCCTCTCAAAACTATACGCCGAACTTAAAGGCGTGCTGCCTGCCAAGGTAGACGAACTCCCCTCCTCCGGCTCCAACCGCCGCTATTTCCGCCTCAGCGCCGCCGACGGCTCTGAGAGCCTCATCGGCGTGCTGGGCACGTCGCTGGAGGAAAACCGCGCATTTATCTACATGGCCGACCATTTCCACCGTCAGGGGCTGCCTGTTCCCCAGGTTGTGGCCGTCAGCGACGATGAAATGCTCTACCTCCAGACCGACCTGGGCGATACGCTCCTGTTCCAGGAAATCGAAAAGGGCCGCGCAACACGCTCCTTCTCCAAGGGCGAGCAGGAACTCCTGGCACGTACCATCCGCCTGCTGCCGGAAGTGCAGTTCAAGGGTGCCGAGGGCTTCGACTTCGATATCTGCTATCCCACCACCTGTTTCGACGAGCGGTCAATTCTCTGGGACCTGAACTACTTCAAGTACTGTTTCCTCAAGGCCACAGGCATGGACTTCCTGGAGGACCGCCTCGAGGACGACTTCCAGGCCATGACCAAGGTGCTGATGAGCTGCGACTCGAAAACATTCATGTACCGCGACTTCCAGAGCCGCAACGTGATGATCCGCGACGGGCAACCGTGGCTCATCGACTTCCAGGGCGGCCGCCGCGGGCCGTTCTACTACGACGTGGCTTCCTTCCTGTGGCAGGCCAAGGCAAACCTGCCCGACAAGTTGCGCGACGATTTGCTGAAGGACTACCTCGAAGTGCTGAACAAATACTACCCCATCGACGAGGAAACTTTCCGCCGCAACCTGCGCCACTTCGTGCTCTTCCGCACCCTTCAGGTGCTGGGGGCCTACGGATTCCGCGGTTACTTTGAGAAGAAGCCCCACTTCATGCAGAGCGTGCCCTTTGCCATCGCCAACCTGCGCGACCTGCTCGCTCAGCCCTATCACGAATACCCCTACCTGAACGAGCTGCTCACCCGCCTGGTGAACCTCAAGCAGTTCTCCGACGCTCCGGGCAAGAAGAAGCTCACCGTCAAGGTGATGAGCTTCGCATATAAAAAAGGTATACCCAACGACGCCTCGGGCAACGGGGGCGGATATGTGTTCGACTGCCGCGCCATCAACAACCCGGGTAAATACGAGCGCTACAAGCCCTTCACCGGCCTCGACGCTCCGGTAATCAAGTTCCTTGAGGACGACGGGGAGGTGGTCCGCTTCCTGGACCACTGCTACGCGCTGACCGACAGCTCAGTGGCGCGATATATCGAACGTGGATTCACCAACCTGATGATTGCCTACGGGTGTACCGGCGGGCAGCACCGCTCGGTTTACTGCGCTCAACGGACGGCCGAACACATTGCCAAGAAGTTCAATGTCAAGGTCGAGCTGGTGCATCGCGAGCAGGACATCGAACAGAACTTCAACATCAAGGAATGAGAGCCATAATCTTCGCTGCCGGCGTTGGCTCTCGCCTGAAACCCTTCACGGACGCTCACCCCAAGGCACTGGCGCCGGTGGGCGGCAAGCCCGTCATCGGCCACCTAATGGACAAGTTGCTCAAGGCGCAGATTACCTCCGTGGTGGTGAACGTGCACCACTACCCGGAGCAAATCCGCGACTACTTCCGCGCCAACGACAACTTCGGCATAGATGTGGAATTCAGCGACGAGTCGGACCAGCTGCTGGACACCGGCGGCGCCCTGGCCAAAATCGGGCGCCACAGCCGCATCTTCGCCCACCCCGGCAAGGCTCCCGTCGTGGTGCATAACGCCGACATCCTCACCGACTTCTCCCTCGAAGAAATGGAAGCCGCCCACAAGGGCGCCCACGCGGACTCGACCATCCTGGTGGACCCGGCGCGCGAGAGTTCCCGCAAGTTCCTCTTCGGCGGGGAGAGGCGGCTCAAAGGGTGGCGCAATTCCAAGGCCGGCATCGTAAAACCGGCGGGACTCAACCCGGAGGGACTGTCGGAGGCCGCTTTCGGAGGGGTGCACATCATCTCTCCGGAATTTTTGCAGACCATCGCCCGCGAGGAGGTCCGTCCTTTCAGCATCGTTGACTACTATCTGGACCATTCTGCCGACATGAACATCCATGGTTTCGCTCCCGAGCACGATTACCGCTGGTTCGACATCGGCACCACCGAAAAACTCGCCCAGGCGGAGGCGGGTTGGAAAAAATAAGGCTATGGATTGGATTCAGGCTTTACTTACGCAACACAGTGCTCTCCAGGCACTTATCGTCATTTCAATTATAGTGGCGCTGGGCCTTGGGTTGGGTAAACTGCGCATAGCCGGCATCAGCCTGGGTGTCACTTTCGTGTTCTTCATGGGCATCCTTGCCGGCCATTTCCACCTCAGCATCGACCCCGCCATGCTGGACTTCGCCCAAAGTTTCGGTCTGGCGTTGTTTGTGTACGAACTTGGCCTGAAGGTTGGTCCGGGCTTCTTCAGTTCCTTCCGCCAGGGGGGCATCAAGCTCAACCTGCTGTGCCTGGGCTTAGTACTGCTGGGCTCTGCCTTTGCGGTGCTTCTGGCAGCGATGTGCACCGTTCCGATGGCGGACATGGTGGGCATCCTTTCCGGAGCCACCACCAACACTCCGGCCCTGGGCGCTGCCCAGCAGGCCCTGCAGCAACTGGGACTTCCGGCCGACGGGGCCGCCCTCAGTTGCGCCGTGACCTACCCCCTCGGTGTGGTCGGCGTCATCATAGCCCTGGCTTTGGTGCGAAAATGGTGGACACGTCCCGAAGACCTCACCACGCAGGCCCACGACGACTCCAACCGCACTTTCGTAGGCGAGTACGGCGTGACCAACCCGGGCATCGACGGCCAGACCGTCGGCGAAGTGGCCGCCCTGACGCCTCTGCGGTTCGTCATTTCGCGGCTATGGCGCGGGGGCTCCGTGTGCATCCCCGACTCCTCCACACGCCTGGCGCAGGGCGACCGTCTGCTGGTGGTCAGCACCGACGATGCGGGGCCGAAACTGGCCATGCTTTTCGGCGAGCAGGAGGACATTGACTGGAATAAAGAAGACATTGACTGGAACGCAATCGACACCACGCTCATTTCGAAGCACGTGGTTGTGACACGCCCGGAAATCAACGGTAAGAAACTGGGGTCGTTGAAGTTACGCAACAGCTACGGCATAAACATCACGCGCGTGATCCGTGCGGGCGTGACCCTGCTGGCCTCGCCGAACCTGACCCTGCAATTAGGCGACCGTCTGACCGTCGTGGGCGAGAAAGCGGCCATCGAGCAGGTGGAAAAAATCCTCGGCAACGTCACCACCGACCTCAAGGAACCCAACCTTGCGGCTATATTCATCGGCCTGCTCTGCGGATTAATCGTGGGCTCGATTCCCATCGCCATCCCGGGCATTTCGATGCCCATCAAGCTCGGTCTGGCCGGAGGTCCCATCATTGTAGGCATACTCATAGGCCGCTTCGGGCCTTCGTGGCACATCGTTACTTACACCACGCGCTCGGCCAACCTGATGCTGCGCGGCATCGGCCTCTCTCTCTTCCTTGCGTGCCTGGGCCTGAGCGCTGGCGCCAACTTTGTAGCCACCATCATGCGTCCGGACGGGTTGATGTGGATCGGCCTCGGATTCATGATCACCCTGCTGCCGTCGATGCTCATGGCTGTGCTTGCCATGCGGGTATGGAAGCTCGACTTCGCCACATCCTGCGGGCTGGTGTGCGGCGCCATGGCCAACCCGATGGCGCTGACCTACTGCCGCGACATCATGGGCGGCGACGACACACCGGCGGAGTCGTATGCCACCGTGTACCCGCTCACGATGTTCTCGCGCGTTATTCTTGCTCAAATTTTAGTTATCTGCTTCATATGACCTACAATCAGTATCCCAACCAGATGCCGACCGACCCCGGCTACTATAACAACGACCCCATGGCATCGGGTCCGCAGGGCAAATCGCGCGGCCTCTGCGCCATCTTCGCCCTTATCCTCGGCTCCATCGGAGTGCAGTACTTCTACCTGGGCAATACCACGGCCGGCCTGCTGACCATCCTCCTGAGCATCGTTACCTGCGGAGCCTGGGGCGCCGTGATGTTCGCGCAGGGCATCTACATGTTCTGCATCGACAACCAGAAATTCGAGCGCATCTACGTAACCTCCAACTCCACCCTGCCGCTGTTCTAAATCGGCTTGCCGATAATTCAGCCCCTCGCGACGCTCCGCAAGAGCTCACGAGGGGCTTATGGTTTGTCTTGGGATGGGAATCAGTCCGCGGCTTTGAAGCTCATGTCCAGGCCTTTGACGCTGTGGGTGAGGGCTCCGACGGATATGAAGTCAACACCGGCTTCGCCGTAGGCGCGGATGGTTTCGAGGGTTATGCCGCCGCTGGATTCAATCTCCACGCCGGGGGCCTGCGCGCGAATGATTTCTACTGCTTCGCGGGTCTGCTCGGGGGTGAAATTATCAAGCATGATGCGGTCCACACCGGCCTCGATGGCCTGATTGATTTCATCTACGTTGCGAACTTCGACTTCGATTTTGAGGTCCTTATCGTTGGCCTTGCAGTAGTCCTTGGCAGCCTGAACGGCTTTGTCGATACCGCCGGCGAAATCCACGTGGTTGTCCTTGATCAGAATCATGTCGTAGAGGCCCATGCGGTGGTTGGCGCCTCCGCCGATTGCCACGGCGTCCTTTTCGAGGATACGCATGCCGGGAGTGGTCTTGCGGGTGTCGAGCACCTTGGCATGGGTGCCTTCGAGCTTGCTCTGATAAAGTGCTGTCGTGGTTGCGATGCCGCTCATGCGCTGCATGATGTTGAGCATGAGCCGCTCGGTCTGCAGCAACGAGCGCACCGGGCCCTGCTCGATGAAGATGACTTCGCCGGGCTTGACGTGGTCGCCGTCGGCGCGGAACTGAATCATCTTCAGCTGCGGGTCGAATTTGTGGAACACGTCCTTGGCGATTTCAACGCCGGCAATGATGCCTTCCTCCTTGACAATGAGCTTCGAGCGCCCTTTGGCGTCGGCGGGAATGGTGCTCAAAGTGGTTGCATCGCCGTCGCCGATGTCCTCGGCAAAGGCCAGCGTCAGCAGGTCGTCGATAAGTTCTTCTCTTGTCTTCATTGTCTGGGGGATTGTTTTATGGTTAGGAGATGCAAAGGTAGTGATTTTTCCCAAATAAAGCGTACCTTTGCATCATGAAAATCAAATTAGTATGCGTGGGCGGCGTGCGGGAGGCCAACATTGCCGCAGCAATCGACCACTACGCGCGCCGAATCCCCTTCTACTGGCCTTTCTCGATGGTGTGCCTGCCGGACATCCGCACCACCCGCTCCATGACCCCGGAGCGCCAGAAAGAGCTTGAGGGTGAGAAGATTATGGCCGAGTTCGGGCCGGGCGACTTCGTCGTGCTCCTGGATGAACGCGGGCGCGAATACACCTCGCGCGAGTTCAGCGCCTTCATTGAGCGCAAGGCGGTGGAGGTGGCCCGTAACTTAGTGTTCGTGGTGGGCGGGCCCTACGGGTTCAGCCCGGCGGTCTATGAGGCCGCGTCGGCCAAGATGAGCCTCTCGAAGATGACCTTCCCCCACGAGCTGGTGCGCCTCTTTTTCGTGGAGCAAATCTACCGCGCGGGCACAATTTCGAGGGGTGAACCGTATCATCATGACTGAAAATATGTATACGTTTCATAAATAATGTTTAATCGTTCAGAATAGTTACACATTAATTTGTGAAATTCCGATTTATTTTCCTATTTTTGTAGTCGGAGAGGAGCATTAACCCTAAATCCCTCCGGCTTATCATGAAAATACTACGCGCAATTGTCTTATCGGCACTCATCGCAGGTCCGACATTACTGACTTCAAACAACACATTTGCAGGCGTCCGCGAAGACGCCATCGTAAAGATCCTCGACTCCTTCCGCCCCGGCACAATGGGCGTAGGCGCCTTTCAGGTTGAGAATCTGACCATCAACGACAAGGCCAAGACCATCGATGTCGCCGTCAACACCAACGCCACCTACCTGAGCTTCGACGCCACCCAGCTGGCCGACATGAAGGAGCAGATCCGTCAGGCAATGGGTCCGGGGTACGCCAAGTACAAAGTGAACATCACCGGCGACGGCAAGAGCTTCGACAAGCTGGCCCGCTTCTCCAACAAGAAATTCGTAGGTCCCAAAGAAAAGGATAACTTCATCATCAAGCACGATGCGCAGCCCGCCCCCGCCGGCCTCGACGGAACCAACATCGCCGTATGGCAAAGCCACGGCTGGTACTTCGAGCCCAAACTCAACCGCTGGGAATGGCAGCGCGCCCGCATTTTCCAAACCGTTGAGGACCTCTACACCCAGGGCTATGTGATGCCCTTCCTGATGCCGATGCTTGAAAATGCCGGTGCTTACGTAATGAGCCCGCGCGAGCGCGACATCAACACCACCGAGCTTATCATCGACAACGACGCCTCGCAGTTCGTGTCCGGCAAGATGGTTCAGAACGGCAATTGGACCAAGACCGACGGCAACGGCTTCGGCTACACAACGCAGTACCTCCACAACGGCGAGCATCCCTTCGAAATGGGCAGCGCCATCCAGGCCAACCTCTCCGGCAGCAACAAGACCACCGCGTCCGTGACCTGGGATGCCGCCATCCCCGAGAAGGGCACCTATGCCGTATACGTGAGCTACGCTTCTACCCCCAACAGCACCAAGGCCGCCGAGTACACCGTCAACGCTGCTGACGGCGCTCACCGCTTCACCATCAACCAGCGCATGGGCGGCGGCACATGGATTTACCTGGGCCACTTCCCCTTCGACGCCTCCAAGGACGAAAAAGCAATCGTCGAGCTCTCCAATGCGGGCAAGAACCGCAAGGAAGTCGTGACGGCTGACGCCGTGAAGATCGGCGGCGGTATGGGCAACGTAGCCCGCAAGGTGAAAGAGCCGCTGGACGACATCGACTACGAATACGTAATCAGCAACTACCCCCGCTTTGTTGAGGGCGCACGCTACTTCCTGCAGTGGGCCGGCGCACCCGACAGCGTGTACACTCCCTCCGACTACGTCAACGACTACACCGACGACTACCGTTCGCGCGGCCTGTGGGTGAACTGGCTCACCGGCGGCTCCTCCATGCTGCCCGACCAGGAAGGCCTCAACATCCCCATCGACCTGAGCTTCGCTTTCCACACCGATGCCGGCACCACCCGCAACGACTCCATCATCGGTACGCTCGGCATCTACTCCACCTACGACGGCACCTATGCCAACGGCACCGACCGCGGCGTTTCCCGCGACTATAACGACCTGGTGATGACCAACATCGTCAACGACATCCGCGCCAACTACGAGCCCAACTGGACCCGCCGCGGCATGTGGGACCAGCGCTACTTCGAAGCCCGCGTGCCCGAAGTGCCCGCCATGCTGCTGGAGCTCCTCTCCCACCAGAACTTCGCCGACATGAAGTACGGCCTCGACCCCGAATTCCGCTTCGTGGTGTCGCGCGCTATATATAAAGGTATGCTTCAGTTCCTGGCCGAGCGCGACGGACGGCCCTACGTGGTGCAGCCCCTGCCCGTCCACGCATTCTCCATCACAGCTGCCGGCGAGGGTTCCTACCGCCTGGCCTGGGACATGACCGTGGATAAACTCGAGCCCACCGCCGACCCCACCTATTATATAATAGAGGAACGCATCAACGACGGCGCCTTCCGCCCCGTGGCCAAAGTGACATCGCCTGAGTATGTTGCCTCCGTAGCCGACTCCGACATCCACTCCTACCGCATCATCGCCGGCAACAACGGCGGCGTATCCTTCCCCTCCGAGGTGCTGGCGCTGTGCTACAAGCCCGGCAAGCCGGTGGTAACCGTTGTCAACGGCTTCACCCGCGTGAGCGCTCCCGATAACTTCGACTCGGGCGAGATTGCCGGATTCTACGACATCCGCGACCACGGTGTGCCCTACGTTCAGGACATCTCCTTCATCGGCAGCCAGTTCGAATTCCGTCGTGAAATTCCCTGGATGGACGACGACGCCGCCGGCTTCGGCGCATCGCGTGCCAACTACGAGGATAAGGTCATCGCCGGCAACACCTTCGACTTCGTTTACTCTCACGGCGAAGCCATCAGCAAGTGCGGCTACGGTTTTGTGTCCACCTCCGTCGAGGCCTTCACCAACGGCACCGACAAGCCCGCGATGGTCGACCTCATTCTGGGCAAGCAGAAAGAAATCAAGCAGGGCCGCGGCGTGTTCGGCACCCGCTTCAAGACCTTCCCCACCGAGCTCCAGGCCCGCATCTCAGCCCTGGCAGGCGAAGGGACCTCGTTCTTCGTGACCGGCTCCTACATCGCCACCGACCTCTGGGATAACCCCAACTCGTCGGAGGAAGTTGCCGCTGCCGACAAGGAATTTGCCCGCAACATCCTCGGATATAACTGGCGCGTTGGCCAGGCCAGCGTCACCGGCGAGGCCTACCAGGTGCAGACCCGCTTCAAGGCATTCACCAAGGGCGACTATTCATTCTCCAACACCCTCAACAGCGACCTCTACGCCGTTGAATCGCCCGACTCGTTCTTCCCCGTGGACAACGCCAAGTGTGTCACCTTCATGCGCTACACCGAGAATAACCTCATTGCAGGCACGGCATACGACGCCGGAGCATACCGGACCGTCTGCATAGGATTCCCCTTCGAATCCATCTTCGACGCCGACTCCCGCGCCCACCTCATGAAGCAGGTCCTCGACTTCTTCAACAAATAACCGGCCCATTAAACATTAAACCTTAAACTTTAAACCCTAAAGTTCACCAACTCCGCTATAAACTCCAATACATATTTTCATGAAAACAACTGTTCATTGCTTCCTCCCTTACATCGACGAAGCACAGGTAAAGGCCTCTGTTGAGAACCTCAAGCAGAGCAGCTTAGTATCCAAAATCACCCTCCTGGCCACCGATCCCGCCGCCAAGGCATGCCTTGACTGCGACATCCTCCACATCGACGCCCTGACCACCTCCGCCACCATGAAGAAAATCGCCGAGGCCGCCGATGCCGAATTCATCCTCCTGTACACCAAGCAGAACAACCTGGTGATGGGCTACTTCGCAATCGACCGTTTCGTGAAAATTGCCAAGGACTCCAAAGCCGGCATGCTATATGCCGACTACTACACCGTAGTTGAAGGCAAGAAGACCAACTCGCCCGTAATCGACTACCAGTTCGGCTCCCTGCGCGACGACTTCAACTTCGGCTCCGTGCTCTTCTTCAACACTGCCGACTTCAAGAAAGCAGCCGCCGGCATCGACAAGCAGTTCAACGCCGCCGGTCTCTACGACCTGCGCCTGCGCTTAAGCCGCATCGCCCCCATCGTACACATCAACGAGTACCTCTACTCCGACGTGACCCTAGACAACCGCAAGTCCGGCGAAAAGATTTTCGACTACGTTGACCCCAAGAACCGCGGCGTGCAAATCGAAATGGAAGAAGCCTGCACCGACCACCTCAAGGCCATCGGCGGCTACCTCGAACCCAAGTTCGATGCCATCGAATTCAACCGCGGCGACTTCAAGAACGAAGCATCCGTGATTATCCCCGTACGCAACCGCGTACGCACCATCCGCGACGCCATCAAGAGCGTGCTCTCGCAGAAGACGGACTTCCCCTTCAACCTGATTATTATCGACAACCACTCCACCGACGGCACCTCTGAAGCCATCGATGAATTCAAGGACGATCCCCGCGTGATCCACATCATCCCCGAACGCGACGACCTCGGAATCGGCGGCTGCTGGAACGTGGGCGCCAACCACCCCGAAGCCGGCAAGTTCTGCGTGCAGCTCGACTCCGACGACGTTTACGCCGACGAAAACACACTGGCCAAGATGGTGAAAGCCTTCTATGACAACAACTCCGCCATGGTTGTAGGCACCTACATGCTGACGGACATCGACATGAACATGATTCCGCCGGGCGTAATCGACCACAAGGAATGGACTCCCGAAAACGGCCGCAACAACGCCCTGCGCATCAACGGCCTCGGTGCGCCCCGCGCGTTCTACACCCCCATGCTGCGCGAAATCCACGTGCCCAACACCTCCTACGGTGAAGACTACGCACTGGGCCTGGCCTTCTCCCGCCACCATCAGATCGGCCGCGTGTACGACGTGGTTTACCTCTGCCGCCGTTGGGAGGACAACTCCGACGCCGCTCTGGACATCAACAAGATGAACGCCAACAACCTCTATAAGGACCGCATCCGCACCTGGGAACTCGAGGCTCGCGTGGCCATGAACAAGGAAAAGTAATGGCACTTACCTCAAATCAAGTAAATACATTCATCGCCGAACAGATTGCCGAGTGGCCGCAGGCCGCCGGCAATTTCGAGGCGCTGAAGGGCGTCAAGGTCAAGGACCTGGACGTTGACGGGATGCACATCAAGGTGCAGTTCAACCCCGCGCGCATGGTATCGTCGGCCGCCAAGGTTGACGCCGCTTCGCTCAAAGCCCGCAAGTGCTTCCTCTGCGCCGCCAACCGCCCCGAAGTTCAGCGCGGCATCAGCTGGGGGGATAAGTACACCGTGCTGGTGAACCCCTTCCCCATCTTCCCCCGCCACCTGACCATCCCCGACGACAGCCACACCGACCAGCTCATCGACGGGCGCATCGCCGACATGATGCGCCTGGCTTCCGAACTGGACGAGTACACCGTGTTCTATAACGGCCCCCGCTGCGGCGCTTCAGCCCCCGACCACATGCACTTCCAGGCCGGCAACTCCGACTTCCTCACCATAGGCGAAGCCCTGGAGGACGCCCGCCACGACGTTGTGGCCACGGAGGGCGAAAGCACCCTGGCCATGGTCGACACCCTGCCGCTGAAGGTGTTCGTCATCGACGCCGTCAGCCCTGAAGAGGGCCAGAAACTCTTCAACCGCCTCTACAAGGCCATCCCCGTGCCCGAAGGCGAGAAGGAGCCGATGATGAACCTGCTCTGCTATGCCACTCCCCGCGGCACGCGCCTGGTGGTGATTCCCCGCAAGCGCCACCGCCCCTCCTTCTATGGCACCGAGGGCGACGAATGTATGCTCATCAGCCCGGCGTCGGTCGACATGGGCGGCGTGTTCATCACCCCGCGCCCGCAGGACTTCGACCGCTTCGACGCCGACATTGCACGTAAGATTTTTGACGAACTCTGCCTCAGCTCCGCAGAACTGAACGACATTGCATCAAATGTTAAATAACGAACCTCAGATACGGGTCGGCATCCTTCCCGCAAAACACATTTCCTTCACCCTCGAGGGCAACTATGCCCTTGAGGGCGAAAACATCTCCGGCCACTTCTCCGTGGACCAGGAGGGCGACAAAATCATGTTCCGAGGCCATGCCTACGACACGCTCCTGTTCGAAGCCGCCGACGAGCACGCCACCTTCGAGCTCGAAGACGTTGTCATTGGCGTAAATTTCCACTGGGAACGCAAAGAGAACCAGCGCTTTAAAGGCAATCTCCTCTTCCTTATCGAAAACGGCGTAATGACGGCCGTGGACGTTCTTTCCGTTGAGGATTACCTGGCCAGCGTCATCTCCTCCGAAATGAGTGCCACTGCCCACGAGGAATTCCTCAAGGCCCATGCGGTGATTTCCCGCTCCTGGCTTCTGGCTCAGATTGCCAAGGCCGACCGCATCAGCGACAAGGGCAACGAATTCAACGCCTTCACCGAAACCGAGGACGAGCTCATCCGCTGGTACGACCGCGAGGACCATGTGAACTACCATGTATGCGCCGACGACCACTGCCAGCGCTACCAGGGTATCACCCGCCAGACCACCGAGCGCGTGCAACGCGTCATCGACGCTACCCGCGGCCTGGTGCTGGTCGACCACGACGGCGAACTCTGCGACGCACGCTTCTCCAAGTGCTGCGGCGGCGTGTTCGAGGAATTCGAGACCTGCTGGGAACCCAAGCACTTCCACTATCTTGAAGCGCGCCGCGACGATGTGGACGAGCACGACTTCCCCGACCTCCGCAACGAAGAGGCCGCCCGCGAGTGGATCCTCACCCGCCCGGCAGCCTACTGCAACACCGAGGACAAGGAAATCCTCGGCCAGGTGCTGAACAACTACGACCAGGAAACGACCGACTTCTACCGCTGGCACGTTCACTACGGCGCCGAAGAGCTCTCCGAGCTGGCCAAGCGCCGCAGCGGCATCGACTTCGGCCGCATCATCGCCCTTGAACCCGTGGAGCGCGGCACGTCCGCCCGCATGAGCAAGCTGCGCATCGTGGGCACCAAGCGTACCATGGTCATCGGCAAGGAACTTGAAATCCGCCGTACCCTCTCCGAGAGCCATCTCTACAGCTCGGCCTTCGTAATTGAAGCCGGCGAGGCCGACGAGAGCGGCTACCCCGCATCATTCACCCTCCACGGAGCCGGCTGGGGCCACGGCGTAGGCCTGTGCCAGATCGGAGCCGCCGTGATGGGCGCCCACGGAGCCACTTACGAGCAGATCCTCGCTCACTATTTCCCCGGCTCCAAACTCACAAATCATTATCTATAAACACTTTCAACTAAGCTATGAGCCAATCAACCGATACACTTCCAAAGGCCGACGAAATGCCGGCACCCGGAAGCAACCGCAACCCGTGGGCATGGATTCCCACGCTGTACTTTGCGCAGGGCATTCCGTTCATCTTCATCAACATGGTGACGATGGTGCTGTTCACCCAGTGCGGTATGTCCGAAACCGATGCCGCCCTGTACACGGGCTGGCTTTACCTCCCCTGGGTAATCAAACCCTTCTGGGGTCCGATTGTGGACGTGATCCGCACCAAGCGCTGGTGGACGGTCACGATGCAGTACCTGATCTGCATCGGTCTGGCCGGCATCGCCTTCACCCTGCCGCTGCCCGACGCTGCCCAAATCAAGGCCGGCATGCCGGTGAGCGCGTTCTCCATCGCACTTTTCTTCTATGTCCTTACTGCACTCTGCTCCGCAACCCACGACATCGCCTCCGACGGTTTCTACATGATTGCGCTGAACACCAACCAGCAGAGCGTGTTCGTCGGTATCCGTTCCACCTTCTACCGCTGCGCCAACGTGTTCGGCCAGGGCGGTCTGGTGATGATTGCCGGTGCCCTTGAGGCTTACTTCCCCACCGCCGCCGCATGGAAGTGGACTGTCGCCATCGCTGCTATCTTCTTCGGCGTGGTTGCCCTGTACCACACCTTCATCCTCCCCTTCCCCGCTGCCGACCGCCCCGTAGGCGTAGCCCAGGGCCAGAAGCAGAGCGTAGGCGAGATTATCCGCGGCTTCGGCAGTTCCTTCGCCACATTCTTCCAGAAGAAGCACGTGCTGCTGGCAATCCTCTTCATGCTCCTTTACCGTCTGCCTGAGGCTCAGGTAGTTAAGCTCTGCCAGCCCTTCCTGCTGGCCGCCCGCGATGCCGGCGGTCTGGGTATGACCCAGGCGCAGGTAGGTCTTGCCTACGGCACCTTCGCCATCATCGGCCTGACCATCGGTGGTATCATCGGCGGTATCTGCGCTGCGAATGGCGGACTGAAGAAGTGGATCTGGCCCATGGCTCTGGCAACGTCGCTCAACTGCGTGGCTTACATCATTCTCTCCAACGTTCAGCCCGACTTCAGCACCGTCGGCGGCAAGGCGCTCATCTTCGCAGCCCTGATTCTGGAGCAGTTCGCCTACGGCTTCGGCTTCACCGCCTTCATGCTGTTCATGATGTACTTCGCCGAGGGTCCCTACAAGACATCGCACTATGCCATCTGCACCGCCTTCATGGCCCTGGGCATGATGCTCCCGGGCATGGCTGCCGGCTGGATTAAAGAGGTGATGCTGGGCAACTCATACGCTTCGTTCTTCTGGTGGGTTCTCGGCTGTAACCTCGCCACCTGGCTGGTTACCTTCCTGGTTCGCCGCCACATCGACCCCGCCTACGGCGCAAAGACCAAATAACTCAACTTTTACAGGTAAAAGTTGAAGGTTAAAAGGTTATAAGGTTATGGGGTTATGCGGGGGCTTCCCGCCTCATCTGTTCATTTTTTTGACACGTTGTCAAATTGACAAATTGACAAGTTGACATTTAACCTTAGACCCTAAAACCTTCATCATACACAAAAAGCAATGAAAAAGATTCTTTCCATAGCCGCGGTGGCAGCGCTGATGCTTAGCAGCTGCAACGGCACCAAAGAAGAGGCCGCTAAGCCGGGCAAAGTAAAGCCGGGCATCGAAGTGCTCCGCGACAACGGCTTCGAAGGCCTCAAAGGCAAACGTGTTGGCCTGATCACCAACCCCACCGGCATCGATAACGACCTCAAATCGACCATCGACATCCTCCACGAAGCCGACAGCGTAGAGCTCGTGGCCCTGTTCAGCCCCGAACACGGCGTACGCGGCGACGTCCATGCCGGCGACACCGTCAGCACCTACGTCGACCCCGCTACGGGCGTGACCGTCTACTCCATCTACGGCAAGACCAAGAAGCCGACCGAGGAGATGCTCAAGGATGTGAACGTGCTCCTGTATGACATTCAGGACAACGGTTGCCGTTCGTTCACATTTATCTCCACCATGGGCCTGGCCATGGACGCCGCTGCCGAGCAAGGCAAGGAATTCATGGTTCTGGACCGTCCCAACCCCGTTGGCGGCAATAAAATCGAAGGTTGCCTCACCGAGGACTCCTGCATTTCCTTTGTGAGCCAGTTCCCCATCCCCTACCTCTATGCCATGACTCCGGGCGAGCTCGCCACTTACCTCAACGAAGAGGGTCTGCTGGAGGGCGGCAAGAAGGTGAACCTCTCCGTGGCTCCCATGGAGGGCTATACCCGCGACATGTCATTCAGCGAAACCGGCATGCCCTGGGTGATGCCGTCGCCCCACATTCCGACCCCCGAGAGCGCACTCTACTACCCCGTATCGGGCATCTTAGGCGAACTCTACTACATGAGCATCGGCGTGGGCTACACCGAACCCTTCAAGCTTTTCTGCGCCGACTGGATTGATGCCGAAGCCCTTTCCGCACGCCTGAACGCCCGCAACATCCCCGGAATGAAGTTCCGCCCCATCCACATCAAGCCCTTCTACTCCGTTGGCAAGGGTGAGAACCTGCAGGGCGTTGAGTTCTACATCACCGACAAGGACGCCGCTCCGCTGTCGCTGACGCAGTTCTACGTAATGGAAGAGCTGGCCGACATGTACCCCGACCGCAAGGTGTTCGAGAACTGCGACCAAAAGCGTTTCTCCATGTTCGATAAAGTTGCCGGCAGCAAGGAAATCCGCGAACGCTTCTCCAAGAACTACAAGACAGCCGATATCGAAGAATATTGGAACAAGGATGTAGAGCCCTTCCGCGAAGCATCTTCCAAATATTATATTTATAAGTAAAATCTGACCTATGTCCTACGCCACTTTTGTTAGCAAAATATCCAAGAGCATCGATTCCCGCCGCATCTACACCGACCCATTGCGAACCCTCGCCTGGGGCACCGACGCCGGCTTTTACCGCATGCTGCCCAAGGTAGTGGTTCGTGCGGCCAATGAGGAAGAGATACGGACAGTGCTGACGGTAGCCTCGGACATGGGTCTGCCGGTAACCTTCCGCGCCGCAGGCACCTCTCTTTCGGGGCAGGCCATCTCTGACTCCATCCTGGTGGTGGCCGGCAAGAGCTGGGAAGGTTACCGCATCCTCGACGACGAAGCAGCCGTCATAGCCCTCCAACCGGGCATCATCGGCGCACGCGTGGACGAAATCCTCGCTCCCTTCAAGCGCATCTTCCCGCCGGACCCGGCGTCCAAGAAGAGCGCCATGGTCGGCGGCATCGTGGCCAACAATGCCTCGGGCATGAAGTGCGGCATCCACGCCAACAGCGACCGCGTGCTGCGCTCAATCCGAATCGTCCTGCCCGACGGCACGCCGCTGGACACGGCTTCGGAGGAGTCGCGCGCCGCTTTCCGCAAGTCGCACCCCGAACTCATCGCCGAGATTGAAGCTATCCGCGACGACGTTCGCGCCGACGCCGAACTCTCAGCACTCATCCGCCAAAAATACTCCATCAAGAACGTGACGGGTCTGAACCTGCTGCCGTTCCTGCTCTTCGACGATCCCTTCGACATCATTGCCCACAGCATGGTGGGCAGCGAGGGCACACTTGCCTTCATATCGGAGGTCACCGTCAACACCGCCCGCAAACTACCCTACACCGCCTCGGCGATGGTCTACTTCGACTCCTTGGAGGAAGCCTGCCGCGCCGTGGTGGCCATGCGCAAGCAGGCGCCGGTGCAGAGCTGCGAGCTGCTGGACAAGAAGTCGCTGGCGTCGGTCAACGACCCCACCGGCGAAGGCCTCACGGCGCTGCTGATGTCCACCGAAGCCGATAGCGAGGAGCAACTCCGGGCACAGATCGACAAGACTCTCGACGTGCTTAAGGGCTACAAACTCTTCAAGCCTGCGGAGTTCTCGTCGGACCCCGCCGTGGTGGGCGAATGGTGGCTGATGCGCTCGGGCGTGTTCCCCGCTGTGGGTGGCACGCGTCCGGCAGGCACCACTGCTCTGATTGAGGACATCGCCTTCCATATCGACGACCTCCCCGAAGCAACCGTGCGCCTGGCCGCCCTGCTGGAGGACTGCGGCTATGACGACGCCTGCATCTACGGCCACGCCCTCGAAGGCAACTATCACTTCGTCATTGCGCAAGGGTTTGAGAACCAGCAAGCTATCGACAAGTATGCCAACCTGATGCACAAAATCGAAGAGCTCGTCCTGGGCTATAAGGGTTCGCTCAAGGCCGAACACGGCACGGGCCGCAACATGGCTCCGTTCGTGGAAGCCGAGTGGGGCTCCAAGGCCTGGGGGCTGATGAAGCGCATAAAGAAGGCCTTCGACCCCAAGGGATTGCTCAACCCGGGCGTAATCTTCAACGACGACCCCGACTGCTTCATCCACGGCATGAAGCCGCTGCCCATCACCGACCCGCACGTGGACCGCTGCATCGAGTGCGGCTTCTGCGAGGTAAACTGCGTGAGCTGCGGACTGACCCTTTCGGCCCGCCAGCGTATCGTGGTTCAGCGCGAAATTTCGCGCCTGCGCGGTACGGGCGAGGACCCCGAGCGGCTGGCGTCGCTGGAGAAGAGTTTCCGTTACTACGGCAACGAGACCTGCGCCGGCGACGGCCTGTGCAGCACCTCCTGCCCGATGAAAATCAACACCGCCGACCTTATTCACGACATCCGCGAGCGCAACATGGGCTCCACGGGCCGCAAAGTCGGAAAATGGGCCGCCGACCACCTCGGAGGCGTTTCCGACGGCCTCCGCATCGCCCTGGGCGCAGCAAATGTGGCTCACAAAGTACTTGGCGACAAGGGCGTTAACGCCGTGGGCCGTACTCTCCACAAGGTCGGTTTCCCGTTGTGGACTGCCTCCCTGCCCAAGCCCTTCAACCCCTCGCATCTTACCAAGACCAAGGACGAGGAGCGCCCCCGCAAGGTGGTCTACTTCCCCTCGTGCATCAACCGTACCATGGGCGTGAGCGAGGAGGCCGGCAGCAAGGAGCGTCCGCTGGCCGATGTGTTCGTCGACCTCTGCCACAAGGCCGGTTACGAAGTTATTTTCCCTGAAAACATGGCCGGCCTCTGCTGCGGCATGATCTGGGAGAGCAAGGGCATGCCCGACATCGCCGACCGCAAGGTTCACGAGCTTGAAACGGCTCTGGCACTGGCCTCGCAAGGGGGTACGATTCCCGTTGTTTGCGACCAGAGTCCGTGCCTCCACCGCATGCGCGACCACATCAAGTCCATGAAGCTGTTCGAACCGGCGGAGTTCATTCACGACTATCTGGCGCCGGAGCTCGACTTCCATCCCATCGACGAGGCCGTGGCGGTGCACATCACCTGCTCGTCGCGCCGCATGGGCCTGGGCGATAAAATCGTGGCCCTGGCTTCGAAATGTGCCTCCAAGGTGCTGGTACCGGCCGAGGTCGGTTGCTGCGGATTCGCCGGCGACAAGGGCTTCACCCATCCCGAACTCAACCGCTGGGGCCTGCGCAAGCTCAAACCCCAAATCGAAGCCGCCGGTATTACCCACGGCTACTCCAACTCCCGCACCTGCGAAATCGGCCTCACCACCAACAGCGGTATACCTTATAAATCAATCGTTTATCTCGTCGACCGTACTACGGCCAAAAAATCATGACACAAACACCAAAAAAACAGCCCAACCGCCTGCTGGCCCTGGACATTCTGCGCGGTATCACCATCGCGGGGATGCTCATGGTCAACAATCCGGGCTCGTGGAGCTATATCTACGCCCCTCTGCGACATGCATCGTGGAACGGCCTGACACCGACGGACCTCGTGTTCCCGTTCTTCATGTTCATCATGGGTATCTCCACCTACTTTTCGCTGCGGAAGTACAATTTCACCTTCTCGTGGGAGTCGTTCCGCAAAATCCTCAAGCGCACCATCGTAATCTTCTTCATCGGAATCGCCCTGGCGTGGTTCGGCATGTTCCTGCGCGGTATAGTTGGGGATAAAACGCTGTGGGAGTCGATATTCACCTTCGACCACATCCGTATCCTCGGCGTACTGCCCCGCCTGGCCCTCTGCTATGGCTTCGGCGCCACCATCGCCCTGGCCGTGAAGCACTCCGCCCTGCCCTGGGTGGTTGGCGGCATGCTGGTGGTCTACGGCATCATCCTCCTGTTCGGCCACGGCTTCGAGTTTGCCGACCGCAACGTGATCAGCATCGTTGACCATAAGATTCTGGGCCCTAACCACATGTACTCCGACACCATCGACGGCGTGCGCCTCAAATTCGACCCCGAGGGGCTGCTGAGCACGCTGCCATCAATCGCCCACATGCTCATCGGCTTCATCTGCGGAGGCCTGATTATGCGCACCAAGGACAACCTCGAGCGCATCACGAGCCTCTTCATCGTGGGCACTATCCTCACCTTCGCCGGTTTCCTGCTGGACTACGGCATGCCCATCAACAAGAAAATCTGGTCGCCCACTTTCGTGCTCACCACCTGCGGCCTGGCCTCAAGCTTCCTGGCCCTGCTCATATGGATTATTGACATCAAGGGTAAGCGCCGCTGGTGCCGCTTCTTCGAGGTGTTCGGCATCAACCCGCTGTTCCTGTTCGTGTGCGGCACCCTGCTGAGCATCGTCATGGGCTCCATCAAGGTGCCCTGGGCGGCGGCCGAATCGGGTTCGCGTGCCATCAAGAGCATCTGCTACATCGACTGGCTCACGCCCCTGTGCGGCGGCGACCAGACCCTGGCGTCGTTTGTTTTCGCAATCCTGTTCGTGTGCCTCAACTGGGCTATCGGCTTGATTCTCTACAAGAAGAAAATTTACATCAAAATTTAAAAATAATACACAAACACAACTATAAATTATGATCCTGATTGCTGACTGCGGAAGCACCAAAATCGACTGGTGCGTTCTCAACAACCACAAGGTAGAAAAACAGGTATTCACCATGGGCATGAACGCCGTGATGCTCACCGAAGAAGAAATGCGCGGACGCATCGCCGACGAACTCATGCCCGAGCTGGGAGCCCTTGCCGCCGACATCAAGGCCATCTACTTCTACGGAGCAGGTTGCATCTCGGTGGAGGTATGCGGCAATGTGGCCCGCGCCCTCAAGGCCAACATCCCCTCGGCCGATACGGTGGAGGTTTACTCCGACCTGCTGGCAGCCGCCCGCGCCCTTTGCGGCCACGAGGCCGGCATCGCCTGCATCATGGGCACCGGCTCCAACTCCTGCTACTACGACGGCAAGGACATCGCCGCCAACGTGTCGCCCCTGGGCTTCATCCTCGGCGACGAAGGCAGCGGCGCCGTGCTGGGCAAACTCTTCCTGGGCGACGTGCTCAAGAAGCAGCTGCCGGCCGAAGTGAGCGCCAAATTCCTGCAGGAGTACGACCTGGACCTGCTCACCATCATCCGCCGCGTGTACCGCGAGCCGCAGGCCAACCGTTTCCTGGCATCGGTCACCCCCTTCCTGAGCGCCAACCTCGACGTGCCCGAAATCCACTCCCTGGTGCTGAACGCATTCATTGCCTTCTTCCGCCGCAACATCGCCCAGTACCCCGACTACACCAACCACCCCGTGAACTTCATCGGCTCCATCGCCTTCTACTTCAAGGACGTTCTCGGCGAAGCTGCAAAGGCCTGCGGCTGCACCGTCGGCACAATCATCAAGAGCCCCATGGAAGGCCTGCTCAAATATCACTCTGCATAATCCATAAACCACAAAAATATGGCATTCGTAAAAATCAGCGAACAGCCCTCGCTCTACAACGACCTTGAAAAGAAGAGCATCGGCGAAATCCTGCATGACATCAACACGGAGGACAAAAAGGTGGCTCTTGCCGTTGAAAAAGCCCTCCCCGCAATCGAGAAACTGGTAAGCGAAATCGTTCCGCGCATGAAGCGTGGCGGTCGCATCTTCTATATGGGCGCCGGTACTTCCGGTCGTCTGGGCGTGCTGGACGCGTCGGAAATTCCCCCCACATTCGGCATGGATCCTTCGTGGGTCATCGGCCTGATTGCCGGCGGCGACCACGCCCTGCGCAACCCGGTTGAAAATGCCGAGGACGATACCAAGCAGGGTTGGAAGGACCTCGAAGCATTCGGTATCAACGATAAGGACACCGTTATCGGCATCGCCGCTTCGGGTACCACCCCCTATGTAATCGGCGCCTTGGAAGAATGCCGCAAGCATGGCATCCTCACGGCCGCCATCACCTCCAACCCCGACGCACCCATCTCCGAAGCCGCCGACATCGCCATCGAGATGATTGTAGGTCCGGAGTACGTCACCGGTTCGTCGCGCATGAAGAGCGGCACGGGCCAGAAGATGATCTGCAACATGATTACCACCTCGGTCATGATTCAGATGGGCCGCGTAAAGGGCAACAAGATGGTGAACATGCAGCTCTCCAACGCCAAGCTCGTCGACCGCGGCACCCGCATGATTGTCGAGGAACTCGGTCTGCCCTACGACGACGCCAAGCGCCTGCTGCTCATGCACGGCTCGGTGAAGAAAGCCTGCGACGCCTTCCGTGGAATCGAATCCGAGGAATAATATGCGCAAACTGATTCTTGCGGCGGCACTGGCGCTCGTGTCGGTGCTTGCCGCCACCGCTCAGTACCCGGTGTTCTACCACCAGCGCGCATCCCTGTTCGATGCCCTCGGGGTTGACAGCACCAGCGTGGTCTTTTTCGGAAATAGTATCACCAACGGCTGTGAGTGGAGCGAACTCCTGGGCATGCCCAACGCAGTGAACCGCGGCATCAGCGGCGACATTGTCCAAGGGCTCATCGACCGCACCGAAGCCGTAACCAAGGGTCAGCCGGCCAAAATCTTCATCATGATCGGCGTCAACGACCTGAGCCATCATGTTGCGCCCGACTCCATTTCCCGCGCCACTGAGATTCTCATCGACAAGATTAAGGCCCAGAGTCCCCGCACGGAAATCTACCTCCAGTCCATGCTCCCGTTCAACATGAACTTCGGCATGTACAAGGGGCTTATAGGGCATGAGAAAGATGTGGTCATCGGCAACGAACTCAACAAGGCCATGGCAGCCCGCAAAGGCATCACCTACATCGACCTCTACTCCCTGATGGTCGGCGAAGACGGCAACCTGCGCCCCGAACTCACCAACGACGGTCTCCACCTG
>CAYNHP010000026.1:0-28754 GCA_964397235.1 uncultured Bacteroides sp.
TTAGGGGAGGGGTTCGAGGAGGTCGGGGTGGATGAAGGGGAGCATTACCAGGCAGATGCCTTCGATTTTGACGATTACGTGTTTGTTTTTCTTGACTCGGTGGACGAATCCTTCGTAGCCTTGGTATGGGCCTCCGATTACCCGGACGTGTTGGTTCTCTCTGAAATCCGTTTTGTTGAATATTTCGCAGGGTTGGGTGTCGGTTGCGCTGAGCAGACGCAGGAGCTGGATTGAGCGCTGTGGGATGACCTGGATTTTGTTGTCGGTGGGGTAGCGGTAGATCCAGAAGGGGACTGCGGCGTCGGGGTTCTGGCGTGCTGTGCGTTCGAGTGTGAGTGCGTTTTGGGGTGTTGTTTTGATGAACAGTACGCGTGGGATTATGGGTCGGCGTCGTGGGGTGCGTCCTTTTGCGGTGATGATTTCCTGGGGTAGGAATACTTCTTCGCAGCTTTGACGGAGTGTTTCTTCGGCTTTGAATTCCTGGCGTGATTTGATTGCAAACCACTGTGGTATGTTGTCGGGCTGGGTTGTTTGTTTGTCCATGAGTGTATACCGATGTATGTGAGGCAGGGGTGCTGCTTCACATTGTGTTGACAACCGATCCGTTTACTTTCGCTTCGGATTTCAGGGATGAGCCTATACAGGAGCTTTCCCGGTGGTTGGTTGATTCGCGGGCCTTGTGCGTGGGTTTGTTTTTAGGGGTTGCTTTGGGGCGGGTTGAATCTCTACAAAGGTACAAAGAATTTTGGAATTTTGCATATGTTGGTATTATTTTTTTCGCCGGGGCTGGTGGGGTTGTCGTGTCATTTTGGTTGGTTTTGGGGTGTGTTTGTGGCCGGGTGTGGTTTGGCGGGGGCCTGGGGTGGTGTTTTTGTAAGTTTAGGGGTTGTTTTGGTAACGAAAGGTAATTTTGTCTGTGGGTGGTATAAATGCAGTAGAGGCTGCGCGTGTGCGCAGCCTCTATTTATTTTTAAGTGTGTTTGTTAAGCGTTCTTAACTTTTTCAACGACGGCGGCGAAGGCGTCGGGGTTGTTGAGTGCGAGGTCGGCGAGGACTTTGCGGTTGATCTGGATTCCGCTTTTGTGGATGAGTCCCATGAGTTTGGAGTAGCTGAGGTCGTGCATGCGTGCGGCTGCGTTGATACGCTGGATCCAGAGTGCGCGGAAGTTGCGCTTTTTGTCTTTACGGTCGCGGTAAGCGTAGGTAAGACCTTTTTCCCAGGTGTTTTTTGCTACGGTCCATACGTTTCGGCGGCAACCGTAGTATCCACGGGTTAGTTTGAGGATTTTTTTACGACGTGCGCGGGATGCTACGTGGTTTACTGATCTTGGCATTTTGTTTTTGTTTTTGAATGTTAGCGGATTGGCGTGTGCCTATCTCTTTGGGCTAAACATTCGGTTAGAGATAAGTAATTATAAAATCACGATTTGCGTTTCCTTGTCAAAAGGGTATGCGTTATTTGAGACCGAGGAGTGCTTTTACGTTTGCGGCGTCGACGCGTGCGACGGTGCCGAAGTGGGTAAGGTTGCGTTTCTGTTTTTTGGTCTTTTTGGTCAAGATGTGGCTCTTGAACGCGTGTTTTCTTTTGATCTTTCCTGATCCGGTAAGGGCGAACCTCTTTTTGGCACCGGAGTTAGTTTTAATCTTGGGCATTTTGTTTGTTGTTATGGTGTTACTTGGAGTTTTGTAAACTCGTGATTTTTATTTCTTTTTGGGCGAGAGCATTATAATCATTTTTTTGCCTTCGAGGAGTGGCATCTGCTCTACTTTGCCGTATTCTTCGAGGTCGTTTGCGAAGCGGAGGAGGAGCACTTCTCCTTGTTCTTTGAACAGGATAGAGCGTCCTTTGAAGAATACGTATGCTTTTACTTTTGCGCCTTCCTGGAGGAATCCGATGGCGTGTTTGAGTTTGAAGTTGTAGTCGTGGTCGTCGGTCTGGGGTCCGAACCGGATTTCTTTGACGACGACTTTGGCTGCTTTTGCTTTTATTTCTTTTGCTTTCTTTTTCTGCTGGTAGAGGAATTTCTGGTAATCGAGGACTTTGCAGACTGGAGGTTCGGCCTGAGCGGATATTTCGACGAGGTCGAGTTCGAGTTCTTCGGCGATTTTGCGAGCCTCTTGGATGGAGTATATTCCGGGTGTCACGTTGTCGCCAACGAGCCGGACTTCGCGAGCACGGATGTGTTCGTTGATGTTGTTAGGGGCTTGTTTGGCCTGGCGTGGGTCGCGCCGCTGCTGGTTCTGCTGCGGTGGGCGAGGGGTTGCGGGACGTGGTCCGGCGGGATGGAATTGCGGTTTTTTCTCCATTAAGGGGTTTATTGGTTAATCATTGAGTTGACCTCTTGTGTCAAAAGTTCTGCAAAGTTAGCAATTTTCATTGAACCTTTGTCACCTTCTCCTTGCTTTCTTACGGAAACTTCGCCATTTTCTGCTTCTTTTTCGCCTACGATGAGCATGTAGGGGATTCGCTTGAGTTCGTTGTCGCGAATTTTTTTGCCTACTTTTGCGTCGCGGTCGTCAACGGATACGCGGATGTCGGCTTCTTCGAGCTGGTTTGCGACCTGGCGTGCGTAGTCGTTGAATTTTTCGGAGATGGGAAGGATTACGGCCTGTTCGGGTGCGAGCCAGAGGGGGAAGCGGCCGGCGGTGTGTTCGAGGAGGACTGCGACGAAGCGTTCCATTGAGCCGAAGGGGGCTCGGTGGATCATTACGGGGCGGTGCTTTGCGTTGTCGCTGCCGGTGTATTCGAGTTCGAAGCGTTCGGGGAGGTTGTAGTCGACCTGGATAGTGCCGAGCTGCCAACGGCGTCCGATTGCGTCGCGGACCATGAAGTCGAGTTTGGGGCCGTAGAAAGCGGCTTCGCCGAGCTCGGTGCGTGCGTTGAGTCCTTTTTCGGCGCAGGCTTCGATGATTGCCTGTTCTGCCAGGTGCCAGTTTTCGTCGGAGCCGATGTATTTTTCTTTATGTGCGGGGTCGCGCAGGGATATCTGTGCTTCGAAGTTGTCGAATTTGAGTGCCTTGAAGATGTAGAGGATGATGTCCATTACTTTGAGGAACTCGTCTTTGATTTGTTCGGGAGCGCAGAAGATGTGTGCGTCGTCCTGGGTGAATCCGCGAACGCGTGTTAGGCCGTGGAGTTCGCCGGACTGTTCGTAGCGGTAGACGGTACCGAATTCGGCCAGTCGCAGGGGCAGGTCGCGGTATGAGCGGGGGAGTGCGCGGAATATTTCGCAGTGGTGGGGGCAGTTCATTGGCTTGAGCAGGTATTCCTCGCCCTCTTCGGGTGTGTGGATGGGCTGGAATGAGTCTTTTCCGTACTTGGCGTAGTGGCCGGAGGTGACGTAGAGCTGCTTGTTGCCGATGTGGGGTGTGATTACCTGGAGGTAGCCGTATTTGCGCTGGATGCGGCGGAGGAACTGTTCGAGGCGGTCGCGGAGTGCGGCTCCTTTGGGGAGCCATAGGGGCAGGCCGGGGCCGACTTTAGGGGAGAATGCGAAGAGTTCCATTTCTTTGCCGAGCTTGCGGTGGTCGCGTTTTTTGGCTTCTTCGAGCAGTGCGAGGTATTCGTCGAGCATGCTCTTTTTGGGGAATGTGATTCCGTAGACGCGAACGAGCTGGTTGCGTTTTTCGTCGCCGCGCCAGTATGCGCCGGCGAGGGACATTATTTTTGCGGCTTTGATGGGCGCTGTGTCGGGGATGTGTGGTCCGCGGCAGAGGTCGGTGAAGTCGCCCTGGGTGTAGGTTGTGATGTGGCCGTCTTCGAGCTCGGAGATGAGTTCGCATTTGTAGGTTTCGCCTCGGTCGCCGAACATTTTGAGGGCGTCGGCTTTGGAGATGTCCTGACGTTTGATTTCCTGGGCCTGCTTTGCGAGTTCGAGCATTTTGGCTTCGATTTTGGGGAAGTCGGCGTCGGTGATGGTGTGTTCACCGGGGTCGATGTCGTAGTAGAAGCCGTTTTCGATGGCGGGTCCGATGCCGAATTTCACGCCGGGGTACAGCTGCTGGAGTGCTTCGGCGAGCAGGTGTGCGGATGAGTGCCAGAAGGCGTGTTTTCCTTCGGGGTCTTCCCATTTGAAGAGTTTGATTGCGGCGTCTTCGCTTATGGGTCGTGTAAGGTCCCACTCTTGGTCGTTTACGCTTGCGGCGAGGACTTCACGAGCGAGGCGAGGGGATATGGCTTGGGCAATCTGAAGGGGGGTTACTCCGGCTTCAAATTCCTTGACGGTGTTGTCGGGAAAGGTGATATTTATCATATCTTGAACATTAGAAAAGGGCCACACCTTTTGGGCTGGCATAAATCAGGCGCAAAGATACGAATTTTTTGCGGATTATGCAAGGTTCGCGGGGAGTAAGTGTAGAAAAATGGGGATTTTTTTGGCTGTTGGTTAAATTTGGCTTATCTTTGCAGACGAAATGCGCGTGTGGCGTAATTGGTAGCCGCGTTAGACTTAGGATCTAATGACGATTGTCGTGCGGGTTCGAGTCCCGCCATGCGCACCCGGGATTCACCCTGCCCTGCTTTTGGGCGGGGTGTTTTGCTTTTGCCGCGGGGATTCTGCTTGTTCGCACGGACTTCAAGGAGCAAGCTCCTTGCACGAAAAACAAAATTCATGGCCCCCGGGCTATTGGCGGGCTCTTTGACTTCAAGGAGCAAGCTCCTTGAAGGGGACCTCCTCTATACCCTCACTGCGTTCGGGCACAATGGGCGGCCTGCGGCCGAGCGATTGTGGCGAGCGGGAGCGCGCTACCTCCATAACGCATGCGACTGCCTTCGGACGCTTTTGCTCTTGGAGGACCATTGTGGCGAGCGGGAGCTCGGCACCTCCATACCCCCTGCAATCTCTGGGCGGTCTGGAGACCACCCCTCCCAGTGAGGGCTAACTTTCGCACTTTAGGACGCTCAGAACGAGCGTCCCTACCACGTTGCCGGACAGCGAGTTAGGGGGGAAACAGGCGCGGGTTACCCTTCTTTTAGGAAACGGGGTGGGAGGGGAGGATGTGGGTGGTGAAGTCGGCGTCGGAGATGGGGAAGAGTTTGGGGGTGCGGACGGTTGGGTAGCGGTTGAAGAAGGGGTCGGTGGATACGTACCAGCTTAGTTTGAATCCGTTGGCTTCGAGTGTGCGTTTGATTTGGCCTGCGGCGGTTTTGGCGAAGCAGGCGAATGCTTTGCTGCCGTCGGGCATTGTGGTTGCGACGATGCAGTGGATGCGTGCCCGGGTGTCGGTTTGGCGCGTTTGGTCGTCGAGATGCTCGGTGATGGTGATGCTACGGCCATATGCACGGTTGATGGCGTCCATGAGGCGGCGGAATTCGGGGCCGTGGGATGGTTCGACTACGTGGTTGAGCCACACGCAGTAGTGAATCATTTCGTGGATGATGACGTCTTCGATTTCGGCCTGAGGGCGGTCGTAGGCCTGGCTTATGGTTATGGAGCACTCTCCCCTGCCCCGCTCCTTTGTAGGGGGATAGTTGAGGGGATATTTGAATGAGCCGAGTGCACGGCGACCGTTGCCGACCTTGAGGGTGATGGGCGGGAGGGCTGGTTTGAAGATGAGACGGTTGAAGTGGTTGAAACGCTCTACCACAAAGGCGAGGGTCGGTCGCATCAGATTATTTCGAGATTGTCGGCAAGCCGCTGACGGACAACTTCGTACATCATGACACCGGCTGCAACGCTGACGTTGAGCGAGCCGATGTTGCCGAACATTGGTATGGCGGCACGGGTGTCGGCCAGGCGAAGGATTTCGGGAGAAATGCCGATGTCCTCGGCGCCCATGACGAGAGCGACGGGGGTTGTATAGTCAGCGGTGGTGTAGTTCTCGGACGATTTTTCTGTGGCGCAAACAATCTGATAGCCGCTGTCCTTGAGGTAGCGCACGGCTCCGGCGAGGGAGTTTTCGCGGCAGACGGGCACGTGGAGAAGTGCTCCGGCGGAAGTTTTGACGGCGTCGGCACCGACGCTGACGCTACCGCGGACGGGTATGACGATAGCGTTAACGCCGCAGCACTCGGCGGTACGTGCGATTGCGCCGAAGTTGCGCACGTCGGTGAGGCCGTCGAGGACGAGGATAAAGGGCAGGACGCCGTCCTCAAACAACTGGGGCACGATGTCGCCGAGGCGATGATAGGCCACGGCGGATGTTTGGGCGATTACGCCCTGATGGTTCTTGCGGGTGATTTTGTTGAGGCGCTCGACGGGCACGCGCTGGACGGGAATGTCGTGGTCCTTGGCCAGGTGTGACAGGCGGATTGCAAGGTCGCCGTGGAGGTCTTTTTTGAGGAATATTTTGTCGATGGTCCGTCCTGCCTGGATGGCTTCGATGACGGGGTGAAGGCCGAAGATGTAGTCGCCGGGTTCCATAGAGATTTGGTCAGATTGAGTTGAAAGACTGTGCTTTAGCAAGGAGCGCGCGTGCGTTTGCGAGTGCAGCGGGTTCGGAGTCGGAACCGGAAATCATGAGTGCGATTTCGCCGACGCGCTCTTCTTCGTTAAGGGGCCGGATGCGTGTTGTGGTGGATGTTTCGTTATCCTGCTTGTAAACCTTGAAGTGTCGGATGCCCATAGCGGCGACTCCGGGGAGGTGGGTGATGGTGATGACCTGAATTTTGCGGCCGATAGAAGCCATCATTTCGGCCATACGGCCGGCCACGTCGCCGGAAACGCCGGAGTCGACTTCGTCGAAGATGATGGTGGGTAGGGCCATCCGCTCGGCGATTATTGTCTTGACGGTGAGCATCAGGCGGGATATTTCGCCTCCGGAGGCTGTGGCACCGACGGGCATCAGGGCCTGATTTTTGTTGAAGGCGAACAGGAACTGAATCTGGTCGAAACCGAGGGGGCCGAGCTTGCCTTTGGTGAATGAGATTTCGCAGCGGAGGTTGGACATTCCCAGCGGAGAAGCGATTCGGCGGAGTTCGGATGCGAACTCGTTGGCAGTTGCGATTCGGCGTTCGGAAATTTTCACTGCGACGTTCAAGGCTGCTTTTTTGGCACGTTTTGCGGCTGTTTCGAGTTCGGCGAGGACTTCCTCGGAGTTTTCGAGTGCTTCGATCTGTGACTGAAGGCGGTCGCGGAGTTCGATGAGCTGGTCGGCGTTTTCGACATTATGCTTGCGCTCAAGGGAATAGAGGTCGGATAGCCGGTTTTCAACTTCTTCGAGGCGCCGGGGGTCGTCGGCGATAGTATCGTCGTAGTCGGTGAGAGTGTCGGCGATGTCGGCCAGTTCGATGCGTGCGGTTTCGAGGCGTTCGGAGAGGCTCTTGAAGTCGACGTCGGGGTGGCTGTCGGCCATGGAATCTGCCATGTTCTGCAGGGCCGAGAGTGCGTCGTAGAGGAGGTCGAGGGCATTGATCTGACCGCTGACGAGAGGTTCGATTGCACCGGCGAGGGTTTCCTTGATATTCCCCACATTTTCAAGGATTTCGCGCTCCTGCTCGAGGCTTTCGTGCTCGCCGGGGAGGAGGTTCATTTCGTCGAGTTTGGAGTATTGGTAGGCTATGAAGTCGGCGTCGTCCTGATTGCGGCGGATGAGGTCGCGAGTGGCGGTGTACTTTTTGAGTGCCTCGCGGTAGGCTGCGAAAGCGGCGGCATATTCTTTGAGGAGAGGGCCGTTGTCGGCGAGGTTGTCGATGATTTCGAGTTGATATTCGGGGGAAGCGAGGAGTAGGTTCTGGTGCTGGGAGTGGATGTCGACCAGACGCACGGCGACGGCCCGGAGGATGTCGAGTGTGACGGGAGAGTCGTTGATGAAAGCCCGGGAGCGGCCGCCGGGAGATAGTTCGCGACGCAGGATGCACTCCGACGAGCCGAGTGGGTCGATTTCGTTTTCGCGCAGGAGGGCATCGACGGCATCGGCGCCTTTGATGTCGAAAACGGCTTCGATGACCGACTTACGGCTGTCGTCGCGCACGGCCTTGAGGTCGGCACGTCCGCCGAGCAGGAGGGTGAGGGCGCCGAGGATGATGGATTTGCCCGCGCCGGTTTCGCCGGTGATGATGTTGAAGCCGGGGGCGAAGTCGATGTCGATTTCGTCAATCAGGGCGTAGTTGGATATATGTAACGACTTAATCATTTGTTTTCGGAACCGTTCTTAATTTCTTGAAGGCGTGTGTTTTCGGTCGGGAAGATGGGTTCGAGGAGGTTGAAAACCTTGGTGCGTTCCTCGGCGGGTGCTTTGGAGTAGAGGTTCACGAGTTCGTCGAGTTTGGCATCCTTGAACATGGAGAGTCCGACCGACATGGGGGCTTTGTCGTAAATAGCCTTTATAACGTTGAGGGACTCGGTGACTTTAGCGCGCCCTTTGTCGACGGATAGCTGCATCTGGTCGAATCCCTGGCGGTGGTAGTCGTAGTTCATCTGTCGGATAGCCTCGGTGGCAGGGTCGGTGTACACGCTGAGGACTGCGCTGCGGTTTTTGGTGTCCTCGAAAGCTTTCCATCCGACCTCGCCGGATGACTGTGCCATCTGGACGATGGATGACAGGCGCTCGAAATAGGGCGTGCCTCCCTGGGGTGAGAAGGAGTCGAAGTCGAGGGCGAGGAAGAGGTAGGCGTAGAAGTTGAGGATGGCCGTGAGCTGCGACTCCATGTTGTTGACGCTGAACACCAGGGGGTCGTTTTCGCGGTAGGAGAAGTCGATTTTGGAGTCCTTGAAGTTGAGGAGGGTTGTTGTGTAGGCGCTGTTGTAGACCGGGCGTGTGGACTGTACCTGGAGGTCGCCGGTCATTATTTCGCCGTCGTACTCCTTGATTGTGAAAAAGAGTGTGCAGTCGATTTTCTCGTTGTTGGAGAACTGTGCGTTGGAGAACACGGTTGTGTTCATATAGTCACTGATTGCGGCCTGGAGGGTTTCGAAGACGCTTTTGTTGGTGCCTTCCACCTGGTCGGCGTTTACGGTGACGGTGCAGTTGAGCTCCTGGGCGGAGGCAGATGCCGCGCCAAGGATGATACACATTATATATATAGGCAAGCGGAGGAGAGAGTGGATTTTCATTTGAGCTTTTCGATAAAGTTGAGGATGTCGGCTGCGACGTCGGCTTTGCTCTTGAGCGGGAACTGCTCGCATGCGCCGTCGGGGGTGCAGATGGCAATCCGGTTTGTGTCGACCCCGAACCCGGCGCCGGGGTCGGCAAGGGAGTTGACCACGATGGCGTCGAGCTTTTTGCGTGCGAGCTTGTCGGCGGCGTTTGCGATGGCGTCGTCGGTTTCGAGGGCGAATCCGATCAGGAGCTGGCCGGGTCGCTTCTCGGCGCCGAGGGTTGCGGCGATGTCGGGGTTCTTGATGAGTTCGATGGCGTCGATTCCTGCTTTTTCGCGCTTGATTTTATGGTCGGCGGGGTGCGCGGGTGCGTAGTCGGCAACGGCAGCGGCCATGATGGCGATGTCGGCGTCGGCGAAAGCACCGCGGGCAGCTTCGAGCATCTGGCGGGCGCTTTCGACGTCGATGCGGGTGATGGCGGGGTGATGGACTCCAAGGGCCGTGGGCCCGGAGATGAGGGTGACTCTTGCGCCGCGTGATGCGGCTGCTTCGGCCAGGGCGTAGCCCATCTTGCCGGTGGAGAAGTTGCCGATGAAACGCACGGGGTCGATGCGCTCGTAGGTGGGTCCGGCGGTGATCATGACATGCTTTCCGGCCAGGGAACTTCTGTGACGGAAAAAGTCGTCGAGGGCCTTGACGATGTTTTCGGGTTCTTCCATTCGGCCACGGCCCACGAGATGGCTTGCGAGCTCGCCGACGGCCGGTTCGATGACTGTTACACCGTCGCGGCGGAGGGTTTCGAGGTTGCGGGCGGTGGACGGATGAGCCATCATGTCCAGGTCCATTGCGGGGGCTACGAAGACGGGCGCCTTGATGGACAAGTATGTGGTGATGAGCATGTTATCGGCTACCCCCGTGGCCATTTTGGCCAGGGTTGAGGCTGTGGCGGGAGCGACGACCATTGCATCGGCCCATAGACCGAGGCTGACGTGGGAGTGCCACTCGCCGGTGTTGGCGGTGAAGAATTCGCTGATGACGGGTCGTCCGGAGAGGGCCGAGAGTGTCACCGGGGTGATGAATTCTTTGCCGTTGGGAGTGATGACCACCTGCACCTGTGCGCCGGCTTTGACCAACAGGCGAATAAGCGTGGCGGATTTATAAGCGGCGATGCCGCCGGATATGCCGACGATTATGTTCTTGTCCTTAAGCATGGGAGGCGGTAGGTTTAGGTTTGAGGCTTTAGGCGGGAGGCTTTAGGTTTGAGGCTTTAGGCTTTAGGCTTTAAGTGGGGGTTACTTATTCCGTCCGCGGAGTTTGATGCGTGTGAAGGCCTGCTTGGTGTTGCGTGGGAAGTCGCCCTGCATGATCCAGCTGTAATAGCCGGGGTCGCGGGCGAGGACTTCTTCGGCCACCTGACCTTTGTACTTTCCGAAGTTGATTATTTCGCGGTTTTTGTCGTCGTAGATCAGGCGTCCCTGGAGGTCGACGTTCTTGTTGGGAGTTGCGTAGTCGGAGAGGGCGGAGACTTCGGTCGGGAGGTCGTCGTAGCGTTCAAGCTGAGCCAGGAGAACTTCGAGGGTTGCACGGGTGTCGTCCAGGGCGCTGTGAGCCCCGACGAGGTCGGCGTTGCAGTAGTATTTATAAGCGGCCACGAGGGTGCGTGGCTCTTTCTTGTGGAAGATTGTCTGAACGTCGATGAAACGGGCCTTGGAGAGGTCGAAGTCAATGCCGACGCGCTCAAATTCGGCGTCGAGCAGGGGTATGTCGAAGCGGTTGCTGTTGAAGCCGGCGATGTCGCAGCCGGTGATTGAAGCCAGGATGCCAGGGGCGACGTCGCGGAAGGTGGGCTTATCGGCCACCATCTCGTCGGTGATATGGTGGATGGCGGTAGCTTCGGCGGGAATCGGCATCTCAGGGTTGAGCAGGCGGGTTTTCTCCGACCGCTGTCCATCAGGCATGAGTTTGATTATCGAAATCTCGACGATGCGGTCGCGGGAGATGTTTGTGCCGGTGGTTTCGAGGTCGAAAAAGACGAGAGGACGGGTGAGGCGTAGTTTCATAATCAGAAGTCGCCCACGGTCATGGGCATCAGAAGCATAACCAGGTCGGTGTTATCGGGCTGTTCGGAGGGGCAGAAGATTCCGGGGCGAGCGGCGTCGCCGAGGCGCACGAACACTTCGGTGGATTTGATAGTGTTGAGGATTTCCAGGAGGTAGAGAGCGCTGAAGCCGATTGTGAGTTCGGTGCCGGAGAATGCGCAGGGAACCTGTTCGCGGGCGCTGGTGCACATGCTGGGGTCGTTGCTCTTGAGGAGCATCTTGTCGGGAGAGATGCGGAATTTTTCGAGGCCGCCGTCGGAGTCGACGAAGAGGCTCACGCGGCGGACGGCGTTGAGGAGGCTGATGCGGTCGACGGTGAGTTCGAGTGTATTGTTTTTGGGGATAACGCGGTTATAGTCGGGATAGTTGCCGTTGAGGAAGGTGCACTGGAAAGTGAAGTTTCCGCCGGTGATGGTTGCGTTGCGGGAGTTCATGGTGACGGTGATGGACTCTTCCTTGGCGAATACGTTCTTGATGATGTTTGCGGGCTTAACGGGGATTACGCAAGTGCCCTGGACGCCGGGCGCTGTACGGCTGTCGGTGTAGCGCACGAGCTTGCGGGTGTCGGTGGCCACATAGGTGATGGATTCGGGCTTGATGTCCATCAGGACGCCCTGCATAATCTGGCGGTACTCGTCGTTGCTGACGGCGAACATGGTGTTGTCCAGGCCGGCGATAATCTGCTCGGCGGCGATGGTGAATTCGATTGGTTCGGCGCCTTTTGCGGGTTCGAAGACGGGGTACTGGTCGCCGGGGAAGCCTACGAAGGAATAGTTGCCGGCGGAATATTTGAGTTCGACCTCAAGTGTTTCTTCGTTGACGGAAATGCGTGTGCCTTGGTCGGGGAGTTCTTTGAGAAGTTCAACAAGACGGCGTGCGGGCAGGCAGAAAGAGCCTTCGCCTTCGGAGCCGGATACTTCCACGCGGACGGTCAGGGCGTTTTCCTGGTCGGAGCCGGTGATGGTGAGGACATCGTCCTTGAGGTGGAGGAGGAAGTTGTCGAGGATGGTAATCGTATTTTTGGAGTTGATTACCTTGCTGACGGCGGCGGTGGCGTTATAGAACACCTTGCTCGAGATGTTGAATTTCATGATTTATGTGGCGTTTAATTATTATCGTGAGGATGATGGACAAGCCATCTGACCTACAAAAATACGAAATTTTTTTGGCAAAACCAAATTTGGAGCGAGGTTTTGAACCGGACCCTGAGACAAATTTTGTGTAGGAGCCGGAATGGCGCCGGCGGCTGCTTGACCATACGAACAGAGCCCCGCGGTTGGCGGGGCTCCGGTTGGATTATGTTAGTCTGAGAATCAGAGCATACGGTTCTTCACGTCCTGAAGTTTGGCTTCGTCGTGGAGGTTGTAGTAGATGTTCTCGAGGTATTTGAGGGTGTCCATGTTTTCGTTGTCCAGCTCATAGGCACGTTCGAGAATTTCGGCAGCCTTTTCGAATGCGGGACGGATCTTGGAAGCATAGTAAGCGTCGTATTCGGCCTGAACGGTAGGAGCCTGGTCGGCGTAGATGTAAGCTTCGTTGCAGATAGCACGACCGTAGTTAGCCAGGGCCTGTGCGTTTTCGGAGTCGAGTTCAACGGCTTTCTCATAGGCAGCTTTTGCTTCCTGGGGCTTCTCCTGGTTCTCGTAGAGGATACCCTGCACAACGTAGTACTGTGCGTTGGAGGGGTCGGCTGCGATTGCCTCGTTGATGGTTGCAAAGGCTTGGTCGAAGTCCTTTTTCTGGAGGTAGTAGTTCACGATCTGGCCCATGTAGGTTGCGTCTTCCTTGCCGTAGAGCTCCTGGCCTTTCTTGGCGTACTCGAGCACGGAGTCATCGTCCTTGAGGTTGGTGGCAACGGCGATGGTGTAGTCGTAGAGCTGCTTCTTGTTATATCCCTTGGATTCAGCGGCCTTGAAGGCTGCGAGGGCTTCGGGAAGCATTTCTTCCTGCCATGCGGCGATTGCCTGGTTGAAGTAAACTTCGCCGAAGATGGTGTCGGCGGGGACGTTGTTGAGCTTGGCGCGGATGTCGGGGTTCTCGCCCATCTGGTTGAAGATGTTCCAGGCGTTATATGCACCCTTGTAGTCCTGAGCGTTGTAGAGGTCTACACCGGCGGAGGAGTAGTCGGTGAAGAAAGATGCGAGGGTTCCGATGATGTCCTTGGTATATTTGGTCTTCACTTTACCCTTTGCGTCGGTAACGGGGTCCAGGGGGAGGGCCTTGTTGAAATAGTCGTAACCTTCGATGAGGAGTTTACCCATCTTTACGTCGTCACCGTCCTTGAGCTGACCGAGGGTCTTGAGGCCGAGCAACTTCTTGTATTCTTCGAAAGCGGCTTTACCGGGGATGAACCAAGTCTGGGCCATGGTGGCAGTCTCGGGGTCGGTGAAAGCGGGGGTGATTACAGCGACCACTTCCTCGGTGGTCTTACCACCTTTCATGGCGCGCTCGGCCTCTTTGAGGACGGCGACCTGAGCGGAGGCACCTACAGTTGCACCGATGAGCAGTGCGCTGAGAAGGATTTTTTTCATAAACATCTGATTTATGGTGATTTGAAATTAATTATCGTTGTCTTCGTAGGGTACGGTGGACTCGTTGAGTTCCTCTTCGGAGATAGTGTCCTCGATAAAGTCGGCGTCGTCGGATTCGGGTTCATTGCCGAGCTCGGGTAGCTCTTCAGCGTCGGGAGCAACCTGTTCCACTTCGGTTTCGGGGTCGGAGTCGACCACACAGACGGAAGCGATTGCGTCGTTGCGCTTGGCCAGATTGATGATGCGCACTCCCTGGGTGTAGCGGCCCATAACGCGGATGTCGGCCACATGGAAGCGGAGCACAACGCCTGAGCGGTTGATGATTACGAGGTCGTTTTCATCGTTAACGCTGAGGAAGCCAACAAGTTCACCGGTTTTGTCGGTGACGTTCATTGTTTTGACACCACGGGCGCCTCGGCGGGTGATACGGTAATCCTCGAGGCTGGAGCGCTTGCCGAAGCCTTTTTCGGAGAGAACCATGACGTTGTTGGTGGTGTTTTCGGGCATGGTTATGAGTCCGATAACGGCGTCGTCGGAGTCCTCGTCGATACGCATACCGCGGACGCCGGCGCTGACGCGGCCCATGGCACGGAGTTCGTTCTCATTGAAGCGGATTGCGCGTCCGTGGCGGTTGGCCATGAGGATTTCGCAGTTGCCGTCGGTGAGTTCGACGCCCACCAGGGTGTCGCCTTCGCGTAGCACGATGGCCTTCTTGCCCTTGGCCAGCACGCGGGCGTACTCGGACAGGAGGGTCTTCTTAATCAGGCCGTTGGCAGTGGCAAATACGAGGTAGTGGGTCGAGGTATAGTCGGAGTCGTTGAGGTGACGGCAGCTGATGAATGCGCGTACGCTGTCGCCGGGCTCGATGTTGAGCAGGTTCTGGAGCGCGCGGCCCTTGTTGTTCTTCTCGGCCTTGGGGAGCTCGTAGACGTGGAGTTTGTACACGAGGCCCTTGTCGGTGAAGAAGAGCATGGTGGAGCGCATGTTTGCGGTGTAGATATGCTCGATGAAGTCCTGGTCGCGGGTCTTGGTGCCACGTGAGCCTACGCCGCCGCGGTTCTGGGCGCGGAATTCCGCCAGCGGGGTGGTCTTGATGTAGCCCATGTGGGAAATGGTGATGACCATGTCCTCGTCGTCGAAGTACTCCTCGGCGGAGGTTGAGCGGGCGGCGTAGTCGATTTTGGTACGACGGGCGTCGCCGTACTTTTCTTCGATTTCGCGGAGCTCGGACTTGATGAGTTCGCGGAGCACGTTGTCGTCGGCAAGGATGAGTTCGAGTTCCTTGATGCGTTCGTGAATGTCGTCGATGTCCTTCTGGAGGCGTTCAACGGCCAGGTTGGTGAGTGCACCGAGGCGCATGTCGATGATGGCCTGCGTCTGGGGTTCGGAGAGGCCGAATCGTTCGCTCAGGCGCTGACGGGCCACTTCGGAGGTTGCGGAGGTTTTGATGATTTCCACCACCTCGTCGATGTTCTGCACCGCCACGAGCAGGCCTTCGAGGATGTGGGCACGCTCGCGGGCCTTGCGGAGTTCGAATTTGGTTCGGCGGGTAACGACGTCACGTCGATGGTCCACGAAGGCCTGGAGTATCTCCTTGAGGTTGAGCGTCTTGGGGCGACCGTGAACGAGGGCCACGTTGTTGACGCTGAAGGAGCTCTCCATAGCGGTCATTTTGTAGAGCTTGTTGAGGATTACGCCGCTGTTGGCGTCGGACTTGAGGGTCACGACGATTCGCATGCCGCGGCGGTCGGATTCGTCGTTGACGTTTGCGATGCCGTCGATTTTCTTGTCGATTACCAGCTGGGCGATGCTCTTGATGAGTTCGGCGCGGTTTACGCCGTAGGGAATTTCGGAGATTACGATGAGTTCGTGATCCTTGCGGGTCTCGGTGTCGGCCTTGGCGCGGATTACGATTCGGCCGCGGCCGGTTTCGTATGCTTCCTTGACGCCGTCGTAGCCGTAGATGGTGCCCCCGGTGGGGAAGTCGGGTGCTGGGATGATTTTCATCAGCTCCGGAATGGTTATTTCCGGGTTATCGAGCAGTGCGATTGACGCTTCGATGGATTCCTTGAGGTTGTGAGGAGGCATGTTGGTGGCCATACCCACGGCGATGCCGCTTGCGCCGTTGACCAGCAGGTTGGGGAAGCGGGTCGGAAGCACGGTGGGTTCCTGACGCTCGTTGTCGTAAGTGGGCTGGAAGTCAACGGTTTCTGCGTCGATGTCGCGAAGCATCTCTTCGCCGAGCTTTTCGAGGCGTACCTCGGTGTAACGCATAGCGGCGGGGCCGTCGCCGTCGATGGAGCCGAAGTTGCCGTGGCCGTCTACGAGGGTGTGACGCAGCGACCACCACTGGGCCATGCGGACCACGGTGCCGTAGATGGACGAGTCGCCATGGGGGTGGTATTTACCCATAACTTCGCCAACGCAGTTTGCCGCTTTCTTGTGCGGTTTATTACTTGTATTGCCCATCTCGTTCATGCCGAAGAGCACGCGACGGTGGACGGGCTTCATACCGTCGCGCACGTCGGGGAGGGCACGAGACACTATCACCGACATTGAATAGTCGATGTAGGAGGTCTTCATCTGGTTTTCAATATTGACTTTAAAAATGCGGTCTTGATCAGACATGTTCTTATGGTCTATGTTCGGCGACCCGGAGGCTTGAGAGGGGGCCTGCGCAGGGGCGCAAATAATCACACAAAGGTACGAAAAAATTTTTGAATAGCCGCAAAACCGCAGCAAATTTTGTTCAGGCTGTGGCGGAGTTATTTTTCAGGTGGCCTCCGGGGCTCTGCGGATGATGATATATTAAAGGTGTGTTTGATGCGCCGGGGGTATAAACGAGAAAATTTGAGGGGCATACCAAATATTTGGGCTTGTCATACGTTATATATATGCTTTTGGCACGATAATTGCACTACTCCTGTTACCAAAGGCAAATTCCGGATTAGAATATGGAAAATAACCAGAAATACACTGAAGCAGCCCGAGCTTTGATTGACCGGCTGCGCACACAATGTTCAAACCACAACAACCAGGCCATCATGCCGGAGCACCTGCTCCTGGAGCTGGCTACCCCCGGGCTTAAGTCGTACGAGCTGCTGGAGCGGCTTGTGGGTACCGACCGCCTGGAGCGTCTCCGCAGCGAGTTGGACGAGGCCCTGTTCGAGCTTCCGGCCGGCTACGACCGCGGAGCGGACTACTACAACCGCGTGGTGACCCTCATCATCAAGCTTGCCATCATCGAGGCGCGCTATCTGAAGGCGCCGTCGGTAGATGTCGAGCACCTGCTGCTGTCGCTCTTCCACAGCAAGGAAGCCCGCGAAATGGCGCTCATCGCCCCGTTTATCGACGCCGGCGTGCGCTATGAGGACCTTCGCCGCCAGGCCATGGCCGACGCCGAAGGTATGCAGGCCGCCGACACCGAATCCGCCGGCGACTATGACGAGCCCACCGCCACCGCCTCCACCGGGGGCGGCGAGAGCGATGGTCGCTCCGAAAGCGCACCCAAGAGCAACGCTCAGCGCCGGGGGCAGCGTAATGACACGCCGATGCTGGACAAGTTCGGCAACGACATGACACGCGCCGCGCGCGAGGGCCGTCTGGACCCCGTCGTAGGCCGTGAGGTCGAAATTGAGCGTCTGGCCCAGATTCTGAGCCGCCGAAAGAAGAACAACCCTGTGCTCATCGGCGAGCCGGGTGTGGGCAAGAGCGCCATTGTCGAAGGCCTGGCCCTGCGCATTGTTCAGCGCCGCGTAAGCCGGATTCTCTTCGACAAGCGCGTGATTTCGCTGGACATGGCCTCTCTTGTGGCCGGAACCAAGTTCCGCGGCGAGTTTGAGGAGCGCATCAAGGCTATCCTGAACGAGCTGAGCAAGAACACGGACGTGATTCTGTTCATCGACGAAATCCACACCATCGTGGGCGCCGGCAATGCTCAAGGCTCCATGGATGCAGCCAACATGCTCAAGCCTGCCCTGGCCCGCGGCGAAATCCAGTGCATCGGCGCAACGACGCTGGACGAGTACCGCGTCAACATCGAAAAGGACGGTGCCCTGGAGCGCCGTTTCCAAAAGGTGATGGTTGAGCCTACCTCGGCCGAGGAGACCCTCATTATCCTGAACAACATCAAGGAAAAATATGAGGACCACCACGGGGTGAATTATACCCCTGAGGCTCTGGAGGCATGCGTGAAACTCACCGACCGCTACATCACCGACCGCAACTTCCCCGACAAGGCAATCGATGCCCTGGACGAAGCCGGTTCGCGCGTGAAGGTTACCAACATCGTAATCCCTGAGGACATCGACCAAATGGAGAACGAGCTCGCCGACCTCAACACCCGCAAAACCGAAGCGGCCCACCGCCGCGACTTCGCCGAGGCAACGCGCCTGCGCAACCAGGCAAACGAGCTGCAGGCCAAGCTCGATGCGCGTCGTGCCGAATGGGAAAAGGACATGAAGCAGAACCGCGAGACTGTCGACGCCGAGAAGGTGGCCGAAGTTGTGGCCATGATGACCGGTGTTCCCGTTCAGCGCATCGCCCAGGCCGAAGGCATCCGCCTGCTGGAGATGGAGCCGACGCTGAAGAGCGCCATCATCGGTCAGGACCCCGCCATCACCAAGATAGTCAAAGCCATCCAGCGCAACCGTCTTGGTCTCAAAGACCCCAACAAGCCCATCGGTACGTTCATGTTCCTGGGCCCGACGGGTGTGGGCAAGACTCACCTGGCCAAGAAGCTCGCCGAGTACCTCTTCGACTCGGCCGATACCCTCATCCGCATCGACATGAGCGAGTACATGGAGAAATTCAGCGTGTCGCGCCTCATCGGTGCGCCTCCGGGATACGTGGGTTATGAGGAGGGCGGTCAGCTCACCGAAAAGGTGCGCCGTCACCCCTACTCCGTCGTCCTGCTGGACGAAATCGAAAAGGCGCACCCCGATGTGTTCAACCTCCTGCTGCAGGTGATGGACGAGGGCCGGCTCACCGACAGTCTCGGCCGCCGCATCGACTTCAAGAACACCATCATCATCATGACCTCGAACATCGGCACGCGTCAGCTCAAGGAGTTCGGCTCAGGTGTCGGCTTCAACACCAAGGAGGTGGACCGCGAGTACAGCCACTCGGTGCTGGCCAAGGCGCTCAACAAGGCATTCGCTCCCGAGTTCCTCAACCGTATCGACGATGTGATTATCTTCGAGCCGCTGGACAAGGAGTCCATCTTCAAGATTATCGACATCGAGCTCAAGGGCTTCTACAAGCGTATGGCCGACCTGGGCTATACCATCACCCTGAGCGACGACGCCAAGAACTTCATCGCCTCCAAGGGCTGCGACGTCAACTTCGGCGCCCGTCCGCTCAAGCGAGCCATCCAGAAGTACCTCGAGGACGAGTTGGCCGAGCTGCTTCTGAGCTCATCCATCTCGCTGGGCGATGAAATCCTGGTTGGTTTCGACCCCACTGAGCAAAAGATTGTCACCCAGATAGTTGCCTCATCGCAACAACCGGTAATCGAACAATAAACATCATCTCCGGGCCTCTTTCTTCAGGCCCGGAGATTTTTTTGCACCAACCAAAAAGCACTTTTACAAAGTTAAAGTTTGTTAATCTCTTGCATTTGGCGGAAAATGGTTGTAATTTTGCACCACGAAAACATCGCGGGGTGGAGCAGTGGTAGCTCGTTGGGCTCATAACCCAAAGGTCGTAGGTTCGAGTCCTGCCCCCGCAACAAACAAGCCGCGCGAAAGCGTGGCTTTCTTTTTTATGTCGGCACTGCGCCCACCTGACCCAAGCCTAAAACTAACGCCTCAAGATAATGAGCACTAACACCTCTGCCTCCACCCCCAACGCCCTTGGCACAGCCACTATCGGCCAACTGCTGATTCAGTACTCGTTGCCGGCCATCATCGCCAGCCTGGCCACGTCGCTTTACAACATCGTGGACAGCATCTTCATCGGGCGTGGCGTCGGCGCCATGGCCATCACCGGTCTGGCCATCACCTTCCCGCTGATGAACCTGGTGGTGGCCTTCTGCGTGCTCATAGCCTCCGGCGGGGCCACCATCAGCTCCATCTTCCTGGGTCAGCGAAACATCAAGCGCGCCGCCGATGTGGTGGGCAACGTGGCTGTGTTCTGCCTGATTCACTCCGTGGTTATCATGGTGCTGGGTCTGCATTTTCTTGAACCGATTCTGATATTTTTCGGCGCCACGCCCGAAACGCTCGGGTATGCCACCGAATTCATGCGCATAATCCTCTACGGCACGCCCATTTCCTATGTTTTCCTGGGTCTGAACAACCTCATGCGCGCCACCGGCTACCCGAAGAAGGCCATGATATCGGCCCTGCTGTCGGTGGGCGTCAATGTGGTGTGCGCGCCGCTGTTCATCTTCGTGTTCCACTGGGGCATCGCGGGAGCGGCCTGCGCCACGCTCTGCGGCCAGACAGCCGGCCTGATTTGGGTGGTGAGCCACTTCATGAATAAGAACAGCTACATCCACTTCCAGCGCGACGGCTGGAAACTGTCGTTGCGGCTGTTGCGCCGCATATACGCCATCGGCCTCTCGCCCTTCCTGATGAACTGCACCTCCTGCTTCGTGGTGGTGTTCCTGAACAAGGCTCTGCTGACTTATGCCGGGGCCGACGGTAACCTCGCCGTGGGTGCATACGGCATCATCAACCGCACAACGATGTTCTTCGTGATGATTATTTTCGGCATCACCCAGGGTATGCAGCCCATCCTTGGCTTCAACTTCGGCGCCGCCAACTGGCCGCGTGTGAAGAAGACGCTGAAAATAGGCATCGGCCTGGGCACTCTTGTGGCGACTGTGGGCTTCCTATGCACCGAACTTTTCCCCGATGCCATCAGCGGCATGTTCACCACCGACCGCGGTATGATCGACATTGCGCGCTACGGATTCCGCATCTTCTTCATGGCCTACCCGCTCATTGGCGCGCAGATAGTGATTCAGAACTACTTCCAGAGCATCGGCAAGCCGGGACTCTCGATATTCCTGTCGCTGACCCGCCAGCTCATCTTCCTGGTGCCCCTGCTGGCGATCCTGCCTCCGCGCATGGGCGTGGACGGGGTGTGGTACTCCATCTGCACCAGCGATTTCCTGGCCGCCCTCCTGGCTTTCGCCACGGCCCTGTTCATGAACCGCCGCATTGCCCGGCGCCTTAACCAAGCCGCTTTGAGTCATGATTGAAACCCTGACACTCCGCACAGATCCGCGCACGGCTGCCACGCCTGAGTTGCTGGCCAAGGAGTGCGCACGCCAGCTCCGGTTGCCCGAGAGCCGCATCAAGCGCGCGGACATCACACGCCGCTCCATCGACGCGCGCCAGCGCCGCGTGATGGTGAACCTGATGGTGAAGGTGCACGTTGACGCCATCGACGAGGGCGCCGTGGCACCCCCGGTTATCGACTACCGCCCCCTGCCGGCTGATGCTCCGCAGGCCATTGTGGTCGGAGCCGGTCCGGGCGGACTTTTCGCCGCTCTGGAACTCATAGAGGCCGGCATCAAACCCATAGTGCTTGAGCGCGGCAAGGATGTGGACAGCCGGCGGGCCGATATGGTGGCAATCAACCGCCAAGGGGTGGTCAACCCCGAGTCCAACTACTGCTTCGGCGAGGGAGGTGCGGGGGCGTACTCCGACGGCAAGCTCTACACCCGCAGCAAGAAGCGCGGGCCGGTGGACAAAGTATTAGGTATCTTCCACCAGCACGGCGCCCAGGATGCAATCCTGGTGGACGCCCACCCGCATATCGGCACGGACGTACTGCCTAAGGTCATCAAGGCCATGAGGCAGACCATTACCGGCTGCGGCGGTGAGGTGCATTTCAACACCAAGGTCACTGCCCTGCTCCGCGACGCTTCCGGGAATGTGACGGGCGTGCGCACCGCCGACGGCGAGGATTTCCGTGGGCCGGTCATCCTGGCCACGGGCCACTCGGCGCGCGATGTGTACGAGTCGCTGTCGGCTTCGGGTATTCGTCTGGAGCCCAAGGGAATTGCTGTGGGCGTCCGCCTCGAACATCCGCAGAAGCTAATTGACCAACTGCAGTATCACTCCAAGGAAGGCCGTGGCAAATACCTGCCCGCGGCGGAGTATTCGATGCTCACGCGGGTAGACGACCGCGCCGTGTACTCCTTCTGCATGTGCCCCGGCGGGTATATCATCCCGGCGGCGAGTGCTCCGGGCCAGCTGGTGGTCAACGGCATGTCGCCGGCCAACCGCGGTACGCGCTGGGCCAATTCGGGGATGGTGGTGGAAGTGCTACCCGAGGACGTTCCCGACCCTGAATCCGGCGATAAGGCCCTGAAGATGATGCGCTTTCAGGAGGGCATCGAGCAGGCTTACTTCGAAAGCGCCGGGCATACCCAGCAGGCACCGGCCCAGCGCATGGCCGACTTCGTGGAGGGGCGGGAATCGACGTCGCTGCCGGCTTCGTCCTATCCTCCGGGCCTCATTGCGCGGCGGGTGGACAAGCTGCTCCCCTACCCCATCGCCCACCGCCTGCAGGAGGGTTTCAAGGTGTTCGGGCAGAAGCAACGGGGTTTTCTGACCAACGAGGCGGTGCTTATCGGAGCCGAAACGCGCACGTCGTCGCCCGTCCGCATTCCGCGCGACCCTTCAACTATGGAACACGTTGAGATTGGCGGCCTCTACCCTTGCGGCGAGGGTGCCGGATATGCCGGTGGCATCGTCTCGGCTGCCATCGACGGCATCCAATGTGCCCGCGCCCTGGCCTCCACCCTACAAGAGAAAGTCCGATAACCAAGGAGCAAGCTCCTTGCACACTGACAAAATTAATGCCCCGGGAGAGAGCTTCCGGGGCAAATGTTTTGTTAGCGTTTCATTCGAGGATGTCGGTGGCGTCGGTGATTATGGTGCCGTCGTCGGTGGCGCAGGCGGCGCGCATTTCGTCGTACTCGGCCCAGGAGGGGTCGTTTTCGGCGTAGATTTGGAGCGGCAGCAGGGGGAAGTCGGCCAGGGCGCGGTTGAGGAAGGAGTTGAAAACGTCGGTGCTGAAGGTGTAGAAGACCCAGTTGCGCTGGCCGGCGCCGGTGTAGATGCCGGTGAGGATGGCGGTGTTTTTACCCTTGAGGGCAGCCTGGAAGGCGTCGGTGATTTCCTCCATGGTTTTGGCGGTAGCTTCGTCGGGGAAACCGAGGGGTCCGGCGGGGGTATAGGGAAGGGTTACCTCCACGCGGATGTTATTGCGCTCGCGGGAGCGGAATTTGTCCACATCAACCCGGCCGGTGACGATGATGGTGTTGCCGGCGTCGTCGGTGGTGGGGATGGTGAACCATTCGTTTTTTGCTGCCATGGTATGGTAATTGTCAGTCTGTCAATATGTCAATTTGACACATAAAAAAATAAAAAGCATGGTCGGAGTATAAGCCGGGTTATGTGGGTGCGGCGTTTTCCCGGAGGAACCTCCGCCGCCCGCCTGTCATTTATCTGGCGCGGGAGCGCCGTAAGCAGTCTACCCCTCGGCAATGGGCGAGCAACCCTTAAATGCCGGTATACTTGACCTTGCAACCCATAAGATGTGCGGCACGCGCCATCGCTGACGCGCCCGGTGAGCTCTTACCTCACCTTTTCACCCTTACCTCCCGGGGGAGGCGGTTGTTCTCTGTCACATTACTCTGCCATTACTGACGGCTGTCCGTTAGACAGTATGGTGCTCTGTGTTGCCCGGACTTTCCTCTCGTGCTTTAGATACGAACACGAGCGACAGGCCCTCCGGCCATGCGTTTTTTAGCCTCGGAGGATGCCGCGGGTGGCACCCTTGATGAAGTTGAGAATCATGTCGCGGATAGGTGTGGGCGGCATGACGGATTCGATGTTTGCCACGGCCTCGGTGATGTTCAGGCCGTCCTTGTAGAGCAGACGGTAGATTTCCTGCGTTTCGGCGATTTGCTCGTTGGTGAAACCGCGGCGCTTCATGCCGATGACGTTTACGCCGGTGTAGGAAATGGGTTCGCGGGCTGCGAGGACAAACGGGGGTATGTCCTTGTTGACCAGCGCGCCGCCCTGCATCATGATGTACGAGCCGATGTGGCAGAACTGGTGGATTAGACTTCCGCCGCCGATAACGGCGAAATCGTCCACGATTACCTCGCCTGCAAGTTGGGATGCGTTGCTGATAATGACGCCGTTGCCCACTTCGCAGTCGTGGGCGATGTGGCTGTAGGCCATGATGAGGCAGTCGGAGCCCACCAGGGTGTGACCCTTGGAGGCTGTGCCGCGGTTGACGGTAACGCACTCGCGCAGGGTGGTGTTGTCGCCGATAACGGCCACGGTGTCCTCGCCCCGGAACTTGAGGTCCTGGGGAATGCCGGCAATGACCGCGCCGGGGAAGATGCGGCAGTTGCGGCCGATGCGGGCGCCGTCGCGGATAACGGCGTGGGCACCGATGAAGGTGCCGTCGCCGATTTCCACGTTGCCGTCGATGACGGCGAACGGCTCTATGGTGACACCGGCTCCGATTTTGGCATCAGGGTGGATGTACGCCAGAGGTTGTGACATTTCTTTCTGGTTAAAGGGTTAAATGGTTATAAGGTTACTTACCTTTGACCTGGGTGGGCCTGCGATTATTTGTTCTTGATAATCTGGGCCATGAATTCGCACTCGCACACAACCTTTTCGCCAACGAAGGCGATGCCTTTCATCACTGCCATGCCGCGGCGGAGAGGGGTCATGAAGGACACGTGGAAGATGAGCGTGTCGCCGGGAACGACCTTCTGGCGGAACTTCACGTTGTCGATTTTCATGAAGTAAGTGGAGTAACGCTCGGGGTCCTCGACGGTGCTGAGCACGAGCAGGCCACCGGTCTGGGCCATTGCCTCAACAAGGAGTACGCCGGGCACGACGGGTTCCTGGGGGAAGTGGCCCTGGAAGAAGGGCTCGTTTGTGGTTACGTTCTTGATGCCGACGATGTACTGGGCACCCTTGTCGATGACTTTGTCCACCAGCAGGAAGGGGTAGCGGTGGGGCAAGGCGCGGCGGATGGCGTTGTTGTCCATCAGCGGGGTTGCGTTGGGGTCGTAGTTGGGAGCCTGGACTTCGTTGCGGCGGATGTCGTTGCGGAGTTTCTTGGCAAGCTGGGCGTTGATTGTGTGGCCGGGACGGGTGGCGATGATGCGGCCCTTGAGGGGACGGCCGATCAGGGCTATGTCGCCTATGAGGTCCATGAGCTTGTGGCGGGCGGGCTCGTTGGGAGCGAACAGGGGTCGGGAGTTGATCAGGCCGAACTCGTTGGCATCGTGGTGAGGCACGCCCATCATGTCGGCGATGTGGTCCAGCTCTTCCTGAGTCTTGGGATGCTCGTAGATAACGATTGCATTGTCGAGGTCACCGCCCTTGATGAGGCCTTCCTTGAGGAGCTGCTCAACTTCGCGAACGAAGACGAATGTGCGGGCGTGGGCTACCTCGGCGCCGAAGTCGGCCATGTGGTCGAGGGTGGCGTACTGGTTGGAGAGTACGGTGGATTCGAAGTTTACCTTGACGTCGACGCTGAATTCGTCGTCGGGCAGAATCATGAGCTTGGAGCCGTTAGCCTCGTCGACCACTTCAACTTTGTGCTTAACGTAGTAGAAGTCCTTGTCGGCGTTCTGCTCGGTGGTGCCCACTTCCATGATGCCGTCGAAGAAGGGTTTTGCGCTTCCGTCGAGGATGGGAATTTCGGGGCCGTCGACCTTCACGAGGCAGTTGTCCACGCCGGCGGCATAGAGTGCTGCCATGGCATGTTCGATGGTGCTGACGGTCACGTCGCCTTTACCGATGACGGTTCCGCGCTGGGTGCCAACGATGTTCTCGGCCAGCGCGTCGATTACGGGCTGACCTTCGAGGTCTACGCGCTGTATTTTATATCCATGATTTTCGGGTGCGGGGCAGAAAGTCGAAGTCACATGTGCGCCGGTGTGGAGGCCCTTGCCGGAGAGTGAGAATTCGCCATTCAGTGTTAGTTGCTTCATTGTATTATATGTGAAGTGGTTTATTATTTATCGTTGAGAAGTTTTTCGAGGCTGCCGACGCGCTTGAACAGTTCGCCCAGGCGCTTGATGTAGACGGCGTTACGGGCGAAGTCGGCCATGGGAACGGCGGGGTAGCCCATGAGCCGGCTGTCGGGTGCGACGTTGTTGGGGATGCCGCTCTGGGCGCCGATGGCTGTTCGGTCGCCGATGGCGATATGGCCTGCGATGCCTACCTGTCCGCCGACCATGCAGTTGGCTCCGAGCTTGGAGGAGCCTGCCATGCCGGCCTGGGCGGCGATGACGGTGTCATGGCCAATCTGGCAGTTGTGGGCCACCTGGATGAGGTTGTCCAGCTTGACGCCGCGGGCGATGTGGGTGGTGCCCATGGTTGAGCGGTCCACCGTGGTGTTGGCTCCGATTTCCACGTCGTCGTCAATCTGCACGATTCCGAGCTGTTCGATTTTATGGTACACGCCGTTGGCATCGGGGGCGAAACCGAAACCGTCGGCACCGATCACGGCACCTGCGTGGATGACGCAACGGGCTCCGATCCGGCAACCGTAGTACACCTTTGCGCCTGCGTAGATGGTTGTATCGTCGCCGATTTCGACGCCGTCGCCAACATAAGCCTGAGGGTAGATTTTGACGTTACGCCCCAGCTTGACGCCCTTGCCGATGTAGGCGAATGCTCCGATGTAAGCCCCTTCGGGCACCTGCGTACCTTCGCCGATGTGCACCGGCTCCTCGATGCCCACGGGGTTGGGTTTGAGCAGCGAAGCGGCCAGGTTCAGAAGCTGAGCCAGAGCGGCATAGGGGTCGTCGACGCGGATGAGTGTTGCGCGGACGGGCTGCTCGGCCACGAAGTCGCGGCGTACCAGCACCACGGAGGCGTCGGTGGTGTAGATATGGTGGGTATATTTGGGGTTGGCCAGGAAGGTGATGGTGCCCGGGCGGGCAGCTTCGATTTTGGCGAAGTCGCTCACGGCCACAGAGCCGTCGCCTTCAACGGTACCTCCCAGATGGCTTGCTATTATGGATGCGGTCAACTGCATGATATGTCAAAATAGGGCGCACTTTTGGCACGCTACACAATCAAGATGCAAAATTCGCAAAAAAAATTGAATTTCACATTATAATTCCCGCAAAAAAGTCTAAAAAGCCCACAAACCCCTCTCAAAGCATAACCCCCGGCGTCTCTCACCTCAATCTTGGGCTTCAGAGTCTTGCTTCTGTGAGTGAGTAATCTAAATTTGAGGCGGAATAGGAAAAAGCAATTTTAGAAAATGATGGACTCGATGGTATCTTCTAAATCCTCTATATCGGATGTATCATCGCCATCGTCATAAGAAATATCTGATAACTGCCAGTTTATTGTGTTTCTATCCGTCCACCCAAAAATGGATCCATCCTTGACATTAATTATAAAATCAGCTCTGTTCAGCAAAGTGGCAATATAGTCCTTAATCGCTTCCGTACGAGTCGCATAATCACAATCGTGTGTCACAACCCCCAATTCAAATTCGTAATCGCACTCTGCCACACACACTTCCTTCGCGTTGACCTTTGCTAACCCTATTACTGTTATTCTTAAGTTAACTCCGTCAAAAAGGCTGCTATAGAGTATTAGAATTTTGTTTTGCTTGATAAGTTTGATAAAATCTGCGGTTTTATACGGCCTATAATCCTCAAAATCATAAGCCTTCACCCAATCCTGAGCATCCTTTATCCGCCGATTTCGGATTTCTTTAGAGTCGTCTCCCGAAAATGAAATTATAGGCTTATAGGTTGGAATCCGAAAAACTACGAACTGCCTCTTTGTATCTGAATTTTGCTTTATACCGGCTATAAATGCCCTGATGCAAAGGTAGCACAAGCGCTGGTTATCGTCATCTCCATAATAATGGGAATTATGCTCACAGTCATTTATTATGCTTCTTTGCAGACTATCGGTTTGTTCCAGATCTGCAAACGGAGCAAAATCCTCACTCTTCCCGGCCATCAGCGTGAGCGAATGAACAAGGATGATTACGACCATCACCAGGCATTTATTTCGTATTTCCATATATCTTTTAATATTTTGCTGCTAATTACGTTTTTGTTCGACGTTCATTATTTCCAATAATTCTCCTTGTTTGGTTTTTATAAAGGCGAAAATATTGTCATCAAGGGGTTGAAAAGCCATCAAGATATGTACTGTTGCCCACAAATTTAACATAACCGAGTCGCGTGACTTCTCATCAGCCAAATATCTGCTCACTCTATTTTCAAAATTTTCATCAAAAAGATACTCAATTGGAGTTATCGAGTCCAACAGCCGCTCTGCAAACCCTGCTTCCGAGGGTGGCTGACCACTCCCCATTCCGGCTACTGCAATTTTCAGCGTGCTTGCAATCAAAAACTTAACGCAGATTCTCATCGTATTATATATTCAGTAGGAGAGAACTTATAGTTCCTAACAGCGGGGTAACCGTGCTCCTCATAGAAAAGGTCTATCCACACAAAACTTCGTTTCACTCTATCCCAGTGCTCGCCTTGCGGGGCGTCATATTCAATTAACAATACGTCTACCCAACCATTGGGGAAGATGTTAATTAAAGCCCTGGTGTAGTACTCCCCGTCAAGCATTGCTATTTTAAATTCTGATTTGTCTTCCTCCGTTTTTATCATTGCTTTTCGGTTGGTTTTGACTAAATGCATCGTCTCCAACCAATGGTCCGAAGTTGAATCCATAAATCCATAGGTTCCCCCATTGGTCTCTATAATTGCTTTACAAGCGGTAATTTTAGTGTGGTCAAGGGACGTCGTTTTCACAATAGTGAAATTGCGCTGAATCGAATCCAACTTATTCCTCTTTACACGAGGAAGAGCCTCTGCATAGTTAATCATTTTAAAGTGCTTGCCCACTCTGTAGCCAACCACCAGCGAGTCGCAAAAGCGATTCATAAATTCGCCTACCACGTCGTCCTTAAATTTATAAATCGGAACTACTTTGCTTGTGTCATCTAACCCAAAACTACACCGGGTTAACACCACATCCACCGAATCGGTCGCAGACTGCTGTGCCCACACCGTTATCGAAGTGAGCAGCGCGATAAGAATTGCGATGATTGGCGAGCGAGTCTTCATGGCATTGCGTCAAAACGTTTGCACAAATATAGCA
>CAYNHP010000027.1:0-10745 GCA_964397235.1 uncultured Bacteroides sp.
TAGCCGTATGAATGTCTTATTTGAACCGCATTGCACCGAACGTGCGTCCCTATATAACGCACCACCACAACTTGATGGTTATCAGTGTTTTAAAATATTTTTTGCGATATAGATATATGGCTGGATTTGAACTCACTGCATCGCAACGCGAGGCTCTGGCGGCTTTCAAGGATTTTCTTGAAGGCCCTGAAAGTGTTTTCATCCTCAAAGGGGCGGCCGGCACGGGTAAGACTACCCTGGTTAAGGAGTTTCTCAAAATCCTGCGCGACCAAAAGCGGGAATTCGGGCTTATGGCTCCCACCGGACGTGCGGCCTTTATCATCGGCCAGCGTACGGGGTGTGAGGCTTCGACCATCCACAAGGGCATCTACCTGCTGGGGGAAGTGAAGTCGGCCGATGGCGAAGAGGATGTGGAAGATAGTGCCAACCTGCACGCGCACTATGTGCTGCGCGACAACGACAAGGCCCGCGACGCGGTCTACATCGTGGATGAGGCCTCGATGGTTTCGGACAGCAAGTCGGAGTCGGAGGCTTTCTCGTTCGGTTCGGGAGAGTTGCTTCGGGACCTGTTCGACTTTGTGAACGGCCGGAAAATCGTGTTCGTGGGCGACTTTGCGCAGCTTCCGCCGGTGGGTATGGCTTTTTCACCGGCCCTGGATGCAAAGTACCTTGAAAACAAATACGGATGCAAGGTGCGTGAGGTTATGCTGCGCGAGGTGACCCGCCAAAACGCCGACAGCACAATGCTTGCCAACGCAACCCGGCTTCGCGACAGCATAGAGCGCAGGAGTTTCATCGAATTTGCGGTGCATGAAGGCCCTGATACCGTTGCCGAAAACGAGAATCTCCTGCGACCCTACTTCGCCCTCAGCTCGAATCGTCCGGACCCTAACTCAGCCATCGTGGCCTACACCAACAAGCAGGCTCTGCGATACAACCAGGCAGTGCGTCAGCACTACTTCGGCGCTAATGCTCCGAGGCTGCAACCGGGTGATATGCTGATGATTACGCGAAATAATTACGCCTACGAGGCTGAGCTTTTCAACGGAAACATCGTGTATGTGGAGTCGTGCGCCGGCGATGACGACCTGACCCACCACCGGGTGAGCCTGCGCAAGGGCAAAGGCGATATGGCCAGGGACGAAAATGTTGACCTTTATTTCCGCCGCGTGGTGATAAAATTCCGGTCGGCGCGCAAGGTCGAGGAGCTGCATGTTCAGTTGCTGGACAACTTTCTGTCCGACCCCGAACCGACCCTCGGCAGCGTCGTGTCGCGCGCACTTGTGGTGGACTTCAAGAACCGCTTGCCCAAGGAAATCAGTAGCAAAATCGGCGTAATCAAGCGCAAAATCGCTCATAAAGAAGAACTTAACGAAGACGAGCTGGTCGTTTACACAAACTATATGCAGCGGTTGCTCCACGACCCGTACTATAATGCGGTTGTCTGCAAATACGGCTACGCGATGACCTGCCACAAGGCGCAGGGCGGGGAGTGGGCCAATGTGTTCGTGGACATGACGCGCATCGGCGGAGCGGCCAATGAGGACTATTTCCGGTGGGCTTATACGGCCATAACCCGCGCATCGCGCCGCCTGTGGCACTACCGTGCGCCGGAGTTTAACTATCTGAGCAATCTGGTTGTGGAGTCCATAAAATCCGCGCCGAACCTCAAGGTGAGCATAAGCACCGTCACGGGCGACTTCTGCGCCGACCGCATTAAGCGCCTGATCGGGCCTGCGGCCGAGGCGGGCATCACCATGACCGACGACCGCTCCAAGCCCTACCAGCATATCGTCACCTTCACCAACTCCGGAGGCGAGGAGGCTCGGTTCCAACTATGGTTCAAGGAAAAGGGTTACAGCGGGAAGGAAAATATGGTCCAGACCACTTCCGAGGAGTTCGCCGAGCAGTGTAGACGCCTGCTGGACAGTTCCTTTGCGCCTGAGGGAGTTGAGTTTTCATGCCCCGGGCGCCCGCAAGCCGAGAAACTCGTGGAGTATATGCGCGGCATTTTCAGCGAGCTCGGAATCAGTGTGCTCGACATCACCACCGAGGCTTACAAGGACGTGTTCCACCTCAAAACCGACGGCCTGGCGCGCGTTGGCCTCAATTATACCGACCGCGGCAACTACTCCTACATGACTCTCGAAAGTACCCTCGGGACCTCCGACGCCAAACTCGAAGCCTTCCGCGCCACCTTCAGCAAATAATCCTAAACCTAAAACCTCTTACCTAAAGCCTAAAACCTGATACCTCCATGACTATCAAAGAGATAAACACACTGCGCCGCAACGGCAACCTTGAAGAGGCCACGGCGGCCGCCCGAGCCGAATTTGACCGCCAACCCAATCTCTACTCCGGCGGAGCGCTGTTCTGGTGCCTGTACGACCACTTCAAGAAGCAGTCGGGAGCTGAGGCCGAGGCGACTGTTGCGGAGATGCGCGCCATCTATGAGCACTACGGTTCCGACGACAAAATAATGCGTGAGAACCTCGAACGCGCGGAGGCCCGCGTGCAGCCTCTCTACGGCGAGTTGAAGTCAGCCCTGGAGCGCGCCAAGGGGCGCCATCGGGTCGAAGGCGAATACCGTCGTTTTGCTGCCGCCCACGATGCAGGAGAGCTCCCCGAGGGGCTGCGTGGCGAACTTGGATGGCTCATATATTATATACTGCGCAACACGGCCACTTCCGAGGCCGACCGGCGCAAGGAATTGCTGAGCCGCTATTTCCGCCTCGGCCTTGAGAAGCCGAGCGCGCTCCACTCGCGCATCCTCGGCGAAGCCATCCGGCTCGAAACCGACACGCCGCTGCAATTCCGGCTGCGTGACTTCCTGAATCTGTGGGGGCTGGAGAACCTGACTGACTCCGATTGGGAGCAGTTCCGCACAGAGTCGGGGAAGGTGATGACTTCGCCGGTGGAGAAACTGATTCGCGTTTACGCCACGGAGATGACCACCGACGGCGTGCGTGCCTCCGACGAGTTCAACGCGCTGGTCGACAAGGCTTTGGAACGTTTTCCAAACAACCAGAACCTGCCGTACCACAAAGCGCTTGTGCTCATATCGCAAGGTAATCGCGAAGGGGCCATCAGCTATTTAACCGGACTCATAGCCCGCTTCCCGACCAAATTTTTCCTCCTCGCACGCGCGGCTGAGCTTGTGGACGACGCCGACATCAAGATAGCCCTACTCTGCAAGGCGTTGACCTCCGGCAACGACGACGAATTCCTCGTGAAAGTGCGTCTGCGCCTCGCTTCGCTCCTGATTGACAATGGATTGCAGGCTAACGCACGCTATGAACTCGAACGCTATAAGGCCACCTACGACGCCCACGGATGGAAGGTAAAACCGGAGTACTACGAGTTGATGAACAAAACCGCCGGGGCGACGGCTCCTGCCGACAACACTGCACTTTATGAGCAGTATATGCCTATAGCTGAGGAGTTTATCTACTCCGCCCTGCCCTCCAAGATAGCCTTGAAGGTGAAAGAGAGCCAGGAGGAGGACCGTAACCGACCCGGACGCAAGTATACGCTCTGGCTTCTGCGCACCGCCGACGGCATTCTGCGCCTGAAGAAGCCGCAGAAGTTCGGACTGAGCCCACGTACTCCCGACGGGAGCCTCTTCTCCGTGAAGGTCAAGGACGGCAAAGTGGTGTGGATCAAGCCCTTCAAGGGTGCCGTGAACGAGGATTGGATAAAGACCGGCACCGGGACCGTGAACATCCGCACCGACCGCAACGGGAAGCGGTACGCCATCATAGCCGACGCTTATGTGCCGGAAAAACTGCTGGCCGGGCTTGTCGACGGGCAGGAAGTGAAGGTGCTGGCGACGCGGCGCGACGACGGGCGTTGGAGTGCGGTGGCGGTGAGGGGGATGCGGTGAACATTTGGGATGCGGTGGTGTTAAAGAGGTATGAAACCTGAAAATATCCAAGCACTTATTGCCTCCAATGAGGCGTACAGAAATATTGTTGAGCGCACGAGCGTGCGCCTTTATACGGATGAACCGCTTACTGCCGAGCAGCTCGAGGCGCTGGTGTATGCGGGCATGTCGGCTCCGACGGGCGTGAACAAGCAACCGTGGGAGTTCATGGTTGTGACCGACCGCGCCCTCCTGGAGGGTCTTGCGGCCGGGCTACCCTACGCGAAGATGACGGCGAAGGCGCCGGCGGCGATTGTGGTGTGCGGCAACCGCGAGCGCTTCCTTGAGGGCGACGATGCCACGCTGTGGGAGCAGGACCTGTCGGCTGCTTCGGAGAATATTCTGCTGGCAGCCCATGCCCTGGGTCTGGGAGGCGTGTGGACGTGTATTTACCCGCATGCCGACCGCGCCGAGGTTGCACGCCGGGTTCTCAATCTGCCCGAGAATCTTGTGCCGTTCAACCTCATCCCCGTGGGCCATCCAGCCAAGGCAGGTCATCCGATGGACAAATTCCACCCCGAGCGCGTGCATCAGGACAAGCTATGATCGGGCGTCGTGTGGCGCGATGATTTTTGACTAATCGGGATTGTAGTTTTTTTGCTGATTTATCGAGATTTATCATGATTTATCGAGATTAATCTCGATGCGTTTTAGCATTGAGGCACATTGTGGCGGGCGGGAGCCCGCCACCTCAATACCGAGCCGGTCAGGGTGGCCCGTAGAGGGCGCTGTGGTGGTGGGCCCAGGCGGCGATTTTTTCGCGAATCCAGGCGGGCTCTATGACCTCGAGCGAGGAGCCGTAGCGGTAGAGTTCCATCAGGAAATCGGGCGTGGGGCGCAGGCGCCACTCGAAGGTGACATCCACCGAGCCGTCCTCATATCGGATTGACCCTTCGCGCTGGGTGTGATGCAGGGGCACGTTCCGCAAATGCGGGGCAAAATCCTCGTCGATGGAAATCTTTACTGTTTCCACCGGGCAGGTACAGTCGGTAATCACACCTGCGAAGTCGGAAAAGAAAGCGGCCGCGTCGAATCCCGGTGGCAGAGTGAAATCCTGCTCGGTGACCGTCAGGGCCAATATTCTGTCAAGGCCATATAGTGCCAGAGAGCCCGAACTGCAGCTCCGGGCGAGCAGGTACCAACGGCGGCCGTAGCTGCGCAGACAGTAGGGTTCGAGGAGCACCTCGGATGAGCCGGCGTCGTGGAAGGCACTGTAGGTCAGGCAGATTACCTTGCCGGCATCCATTGCCTCCACAACCGCGGCGAGCCATTCGGTGCCGGCCTCGACTGCGTCCAGCAGGATGCGCGATTTCAACTCGGGGGAGTAGCGCAGGCGCATCTCAATGGCGAGTGTGTTGACGGCCCATGCCAGGAGGACGTTGCCGTCGGTAACGTCGTCGTCCACAATATGATATGTGTTGTCGAAGCGCCGGCAGGCAATCTTGATTCCGAAAATTTTATGGATGGCTTTGATATGGCGCATGAAGGTGCGGTGGGGTAGCCCTTCGCCCTTCTTTTCGTTGAGGGTGGAGCGGCTCCAGGCGCTGGAAATGTCATTGAAAGTAATACTCCCGTGCCGGCGGACGAGGTCCACCAGCCACGCATATCGTAGAAGCAAGTCATTACTCTGGGCCATAATGCACAAAATTACAAAAAAAATCTAATTTTTCAGCCACTTGTGCCGCCAAGTGTCATAGTTGACCCCTAATTTTGCGCCGTGAACATTGAAAAGAGGCATCCACTTTTGCCAAACGTATTATTTTTATTATCTTTGCACGCAAATGCACGGATAGTTTGACATGATCCGTGCGGCATAAGGCGTAGATGCAAGCCGAAGTCTCGTTTGAAAAACCGGCCAAGTTAGAAAAACGTAGAGGACTGAAGCAGGACTATGCCCCCGCTCTGAATTTGGGCTCATCCGACGGAATGCTCCGGCGGGTGTGGCAACATAGCAGTGGCGCGGGGTGGTGTCTCTTCAATGTTCCATTCTACAAAGGTTCCTTGGCCGGAATTCACCGGCAAGTTGTGAGGAACCATGTTCTTTATTTCGAGTCGGTGATACCTTCAAACGATGGACGCGAGGCGGCACGCCCCGCGCCTTTTGTTTTACTCAAATTTCGCAGGCGAAATTTTAGGGTTATAGGGTTATTTGGTTACGGGTTAATTTTGGTGGGTGCATCTCGGGGCTCATCTCCATTAAACCTTAAACTTGAAACCTTAAACTTGAAACTTGAAAACTAATTATTAAACTATTCATATAATGGAAAAAGAAGAACAACCACAGGAATTCGCTGAGGCGCGGAGGCGTCTCAATGAGGAGGGCGTACCGCTCTGGGATGAGGCCTTTCATTGTGGCGTGAAGGTGGAAGAATTGGAGCAAGAACTGCAAAAAGTTCCACAAGTCGATGCCCCGGGCGAAGAGCCGTCGCTAAGCACTTACGTTTTCGAGCCCGCCGGCTATGTGCTGGGCTGGTTACTCCTTTTTAATGGAGTATATTTCCTGCTTGGCCTGATGGTCGACAATCTCAAAGGCGCAGATTTGCCCTGGTCGTACGGCCTGATAACGGTGGCCATTGTAGCGGCAATAGGATATATTATCTACCGCTTCAAAATGGCGGGGTATCAGAAGCGCGACATCGAGTACACCACCTCCGACTTCTACCGCATCAGCCAGGAAATCAAGAAGGAAAACGACAAATTCAAAGAGTTGCGCAAGAAGCTCACGCCAATCTATGAAGAGGTGATGCCCAAATATGCAGAGCTTTACCCCGAAGAGGCTTTGCAGGAACAGGTGGCCAAGGGCGAAGAAATTCTTGGGAGTGCCTTATCCCAAATGGATTTCCTCTGGAAATCTGCCAGTAACCGGGTGGACAGGTGTTTGGAGAAATCTATTAAAGAGATTCCCGAAGAACTCATTGGGTCCATGGAGGATGGAGAAGCAATTCACCCCAAATACGACGAACCCGAGCCTACCGAGTGGGCAGAAAAAATCGCTACTGTATGGATTTACTATGCCGGTGCTTTGGCTCTTACTGCGGCTTTCGGTGGCTGTGCATGGCTCCTAAAAAAACTTTTCAGCACCGATTGGGATGTGTGGCTGTTGTTGCAATTATGCCTATTCGCCATCTTTATCCCCCTTGTAGCCACCTTCTTTATGCTTATTTTCCAGCTGAATCAGGCATCGAAATGGGGAAAGCGCAAAGAAGAATTCGACACCCTTGTAGCTCGCCGGAATGACCTCGCAAAAATCTTTCATGAAGAAGAGACAAATCAGGAAATATTTCTTACCCTGCACAGTGAGCTTGATTTGCGCAGAGACGATGTGCTCCGCAACATGTTTGCCGAACAGCTCACTCTTCCGGTGCGTTCTTTCGAACTGGGCAAATGGGGCGAAGCCCAGCGAACATATCTGGGACTGAAAGAGAATTTCGACAAACTCAATGAAACTCCCGCAGCCGACCGCAAGCAAGCAGTTTACGATTACTTCAACACTAAACTCGACATTTTCTACAGCCTTTCGATTCCTGCCGAAGCAGGCGAAAACAAGGAAATCCTCAGGCCGTTCGACAATCTGACGGTGGAGGAGATGCGGAGCACGTTCGCGCCGGCGGAAGCTACGATTGCCAACGTGCGGAAACTGCAGGAGCGCATCGGCTCGCTGGTGGATATCCACGCCGTGATTGAGGACTTCAACGAGGCGGTGGACATCGACACCTCGGGCACGTTCACTAAAAACGACAGCAAGAAGGTCGAGGAAAAGACCCGCCTGATGAAGGCGCAACACGACAACTTTACGGGCGCAATGACGAAGTACCGCGCCGCCGTGAGCCGCATCAACACCGCACTTGGCCTTGCGCGAATGGTGGCTTACCGCAACCTGTACCTCGGTGCAGAACTCATTTCGGTAGTCACTTTCCACCACGGAGGCGGAAAACTCGAACGGATGAACGATTCGCTTGCGGACATCGACATCGTGCTGACGGATGCGCAGATTGAGAGCGGCCCGGGCATGCAGGAGGCAATGCTCAACATCGTGGGCGACTCGCTGGACTCGGTGTTCGACTGCGTGAACAGCGTGCTCAACGACAAGGCTGCCACCAAGTACTATTCCCAGAATCCGAAGGAAGCGCTCGCCGCCATGGCGGGAGTTGCGGTGATGACGGCCCTCAACAGCGCCATCGATAACTGGAACAAGCGCAATAAACGCATCGCGGAATGTCTCGAGCTGCAGGAGCAGATGATCGAGAACATGGAGAATATGGTGACCCAATACCTTGACACCGAAGCCGGCGCGCGCCGTGCGCTGGAGCTGATTGAGAGTCTGATTAAGATGAACGACGGCTTCAAGGGCATCTACGAACCCCTGCGTGCCAAAGTGTTCGACCGGAAGAATCCTGAAGGCGTTTCGAAGAACGACATCATGGAACTGGTAATGGCAATGAAGAATTATAAAAAAGTATCCGACTCAAAATTATGAATCACGAAGAAAACTATCCCGAAGAATATTATCCTGCTGAAAATCAGCCCCGGGTGCCTGAACGCGTTTCGGGTGCGGAACGGACGGAGAACATCCTCAAACTGGTGCAGGCCAACAGCGCTCTGATTCAGCAGGGCCTTGATGTGGCCAGTCAGATTACGGAGGTGTATGCCGAGAGTCAACGCCTGGATGCGCAGGTGGCCATGACCGAGAAGTGGAGCCAGGTAGAGATGGCCAAGACAGCGGCTAAGTTCTATGCTACCCGCGAACTGATTGAGCGCACCTTCGGCGAGCGCGAAAAGGCCCTGTCGGCTCACTACCGGGCCCTGGACCATGCCCTCGAATCGGGCGACCGCGAAGTGCTCCTGGCCGCGATGCAGCAGATCAGCAACATTGTGACGAGCTCGCCCCTGGAGGAAATCCAGGAATTCAACCGGCGCTACAACGACCCCGGTGCGAACCTTCTTGACTGGTAATGGCCTATGAGAGTGTTCAATTCATGGCTGGTGGCCAACCTGGAGGTGATGACGTACGTTGTGATGACCGTGCTGATTTACAAGATTCTGGAGGCGTACCCCGAGAGTTTTTTATCCAGCAACGGGTACCCTCATTTCCTCACCGCGATTGTCCTGGGTTTCGGGGTGCTATTCTTAGGCGCACCGACCACGTCCTTTTTCGGCGACATCTGCGGCGTTGTGCTGAGTTTTATCGGCAGTGTAGGCGTTTTCATTGAATTCGGCTACTCGCTGCGGGCTTACATTCCGTGTCTGGTGGTTGGTGCGGTGTTCGGGATTTTCGTGGCGACATTTTCGTGGCGCAATTTCTATGATGTGGTGTCGTTGCGGTGGCTGTATGTGAACAGCGACGCGGCCATCTTTGAGGCCAACGCCTTGTACTCTTTCAGCCGCTTCCGCGCTGCGTTCAACTTCGCGCTGTTCCTCTACGTTTTCATCGCGGTCCTTTTCGCGGCATGATAACTGCTTGATTTATCGGGATTAATCGGGATTTATCTTGATTAATCCCGATGGTTTTCTTGTCAGGGAGACGGGGCTGAAGCCCCGGCACCCTGACAAACCTCCTGCCCTAAGCGGACGACGGGGCACCAAGGAGCAAGCTCCTTGCACACTGACAAAATTTATGGCTTTGCGGGGAGCAGCGGGCCTTTGCGGCGAGCGGGAGCTCGCTACGTCCATGCCGTTCTTTTATGAAAAAACCGCCGGCGCCGGGCGCTAGCGGTTTTTTGCGAGGGGGTGCGGAGGGGTGCGTTGCGGCCGTTGGCCGAGGGTTTGTGGCGAGCGGGAGCTCGCCACCTCCATGCCGCTGCTTCCCTTAGGACGCACCGGACGTGCGGCCCTACATTTTGCGGCCCTGCTTTTTAGAGCTGGGTGGCGGGGTCGAGGTTGGCTTTTTCGATGTCCTTGTAGTAGCGGTAGGTACCAACTTTGAGTTCGGCGCAGGCGTCTTCGTCGGCGATGATGAGTGCTTTGGGGTGCATCTGGAGGGCGGAGATTGTCCACATCTGTGTGATGCCGCCTTCAACGCCGTGGTGGAGTGCGCGGCTCTTGTTGTAGCCGTTGACGATGAGCATCACGCTCTTGGCGTCCATGATGGTGCCGACGCCTACGGTGAGGGCTGTTTTGGGGACGAGGTCGACGTTGCCTTCGAAGAAGCGGCTGTTGGCGATGATTGTGTCCTGAGTGAGGGTTTTGACGCGGGTGCGTGAGGTGAGGGAGGAGCCGGGTTCGTTGAAGGCGATGTGGCCGTCGGGGCCTACGCCGCCCATGAAGAGGTCGATGCCGCCGTAGCTCTTGATTTTATCCTCGAAGCGCTTGCATTCGGCGACGGGGTCAGCGGCGTTGCCGTTGAGGATGTTTACGTTTTCTTTGGGGATGTCGATGTGGTTGAAGAAGTTGTTCCACATGAAGGAGTGGTAGCTTTCGGGGTGCTCTTCGGGGAGGCCGATGTACTCGTCCATGTTGAATGTTACGACGTTTTTGAAGGAAACCTTACCTTCTTTGCAGAGCTGGATAAGGTTGCGGTACATTCCCAGGGGCGAGCCGCCGGTGGGGCAACCGAGCACGAAGGGGTGTTCGGGGGTTGGTTTAGCCTCGTTGATGCGTGCGGCTACGTAGTTGGCAGCCCAGCGGGAAACGTCGGCATAGTCCTTTTCGATGATGAGACGCATGTTGCTTTATAGGTTTTAGGGGTTAGGCTTTAGGGGTTAGGCTTTAGGGAGTTAGGGGACCCTCTTTGCGTTCGGGCACGATGTGGCCGGCGAGGGGGTCCCTAACCTTGGAATTAGAAGAGCCAGGCGGCTGTTACGGTCCAGTACTTGTTCTTGCCGTC
>CAYNHP010000027.1:10845-28692 GCA_964397235.1 uncultured Bacteroides sp.
CTTGGAATTAGAAGAGCCAGGCGGCTGTTACGGTCCAGTACTTGTTCTTGCCGTCGATGGGCGCGCCCTCGAAGTTGGACACTTTTTCTACGATTTTGGTGAGGCCGAGGCCGTAGGAGGCGCCGATCTGGAGGTGGCTGAAGAGCTGGACGCCGAGGCCGAAGTTCCAGGCGATGTCGACGGTTTTGTTCTTATACGCTTCGGAGATGGCGCTCTTGGAGACGAGGAATGCGAAGGAGGGGCCGGTGAACACGTAGGGGGTGAACACTTTGCCGATTACGGGGAGGCCGAGTTTGTACTTGAGGTTGAGGGGGATTTCGATGTAGTCCTTGCTCTTGAAGTTTTTGGGGTCGGTGAAGAGGCCTTTGATGCTTTCGCCGTCGCTTACGCGGTGAACGTACATGGCGGAGAGGTCGAACCCGATGCCGACGATGGGCACGGTGAATTCGGTCTGGATACCGGCGGTGAAGCCTGCGCGGTTGTCGGACTTGAAGTCGGACTTGCTCATGGAGAAGCGGTTGATTTCAGTACCGATGCGGGGACCGATGTGGAACTGGGCTGCTGCGGGGATTGCAGCAGCGAGCGATGCCACCAGGGCGATGAACAGAACTTTTACTGCTTTCATAGGGTTAAATGTATGTAATTTTATTATGTTTCAGGTGACCAATTTGGCTTGGACTACAAAGGTACGAGTTTTTTAATTCTTTTTCCAAGGTTAACGGAAATTTTTTCATAACTTTGCGCATTATGACACAAGAAGAGCGATTAAAGATAGAAGAAAAGGTTGTAGAGATGCTCCGGACGGTGTACGACCCGGAGATACCCGTGGATATTTACAGCCTCGGGCTGGTTTACCGCATCGACCTGAGCGACGAGGGCGACCTGACTGTGGACATGACGCTGACTGCTCCGAACTGCCCGATGGCGGACTTTATAATGGAGGACGTGCGGATCAAGCTGGAGAGCATCGAAGGTGTTCACAATGTGAATGTGAACATAGTGTTTGAGCCGGAGTGGACGCAGGACATGATGTCGGAGGAGGCGAAGCTGGAATTGGGATTGCTATGAACCCGGCGAAGCGGACCTACTTCCTGAGCGACATGCACCTGGGGGCGCGCTATCTGCCTGACAGCGCGGCCCAGGAGCGGCGTGTGGTTGCGTTCCTGCGGGAGATTGCGCCGACGGCTGAGGCGGTGTACCTGCTGGGGGACGTGCTGGACTACTGGTTCGAGTACCGCAACGTGGTTCCGCGGGGGTATGTCCGTTTTTTCGGGCAGCTGGCTTCGATGGCCGACGCGGGTATCAGGATTGTGTGGTTCACGGGTAATCATGACATATGGCTCTTCGACTACCTGCGCAGCGAGCTGGGCATCGAAATTGTGGACACCCCTGCGGAGGGTGGCATCATAGAGCGCATCGGCGCCCGCACCTTCTGCCTGACCCACGGGGATACGTTCGGGCCTCAGCCATGGGGCTACATGATGCTGCGTTGGGTTTTCCGTAACCGGCTGTGCCAGTGGCTTTTCGCGGGTATACATCCGCGGTGGACGGTGCCTTTTGCCCACCGATGGAGTTCGGACAGCCGCAAAAAGCGCAGGGGCAAAGCGAGGAAGCGCAAGGGCACGCACGAGGATTTTGTGAATGCCCAGCGGCGGAAGCTGGAGGCTGCCGGAGGGGCCTATGCGGCCGAGCATCCGGAGGTGGATTACATTGTGATGGGCCATTACCACCTGCCGCTGGACCTGCGGGTGGGCGAGCATTGCCGCCTGATTGTGCTGGGCGACTGGATTTACAACGACACATACGCTGTTTTCGACGGCGAGCAACTTGAGCTGAAACGCTATGGCAGAGAATGATTTAAGCCTTCAGGGCGCGGCGGAGGTGCGTGCTGCGCGGCGGGTGACGTGGCTTGGCTTTTTCGTCAACGCTGCCTTAGGAGCGCTGAAAATCGTGGCCGGCGTTGTAGGGCGTTCCGGGGCTATGATAGCCGACGGCTTCCACTCGCTGAGCGACTTTTTCAGCGACATCATCGTGCTGATATTCGTGGGGATAAGCCGGCGCCGGGCCAACGACACTTACCAGTACGGCCACGGGAAGTATGAGACTTTCGCCACGATGCTGCTGTCGCTGTTCCTGTTAGGGGCGGGCATCGCGTTCCTGGTTGACGGGGGCGAGAAGACGTGGCGTGCGCTTCACGGGGAGGTTCTGCCACGGCCGGGGATGATTGCGCTGGTGATGGGTGTGATTTCGGTCGCGGCCAAGGAGTGGCTGTTCCATGTGACCAAGCGCGTGGGCGAGCGCTACCACTCGGCGTCGGTTATTGCCAACGCGTGGCACCACCGCAGCGACTCGCTCTCGAGCGCGGCGACCATTGTGGGCATAGCCGGGGCCATGTTCTTAGGTGAGCGGTGGCGTGTGCTGGACCCTATTGCGGCCATAGTTGTGGCTGTGTTCATCATCATCGTTGCCATCAAGCTTGGTATGCCGGCCGTTCGGGAGCTGCTGGAGGTTTCGCTGCCGGAGGAGATGCAGCTGGAGGTGGGGCGAATCATCCACGATACTCCCGGGGTTAAGGCCTATCACCACCTGCGCACGCGCCGCGTGGGGAATGAAATTGCGCTGGACTTCCACATCAAGGTGGACCCCAACATCACCGTGGATGCGGCTCATTCCATAGCCAATACCCTTGAGAAGCACCTGATGCAGCACTTCGGGCCGGACACGCTGACAAATATCCACATCGAGCCCTACCGCAACGAGATTGTTGACACGTGGGGGCGGTGCAAGGACTGAGGCCCGATCTAAAACGGGCTAAAGCCCTGCACTAAGACAAACCGCCTGAAACAGCAGGGGTTGATTATATCAGGAAATTCAAAAGCGATTGGCCGGGGGTCAATCGCTTTTGAGATGGGAGGCAGGGGGGATCCGGCGTAGAGGCTTTTACGGATGGGGCGTGTTTTTCAGAGTCAGGTGATGGAGTTTGGGAAAGGGAGTCAGAAGGGGAGATTCTTATCTTCTTCGTCGAAGTAATTTCGGCTGACTTGAGCGAGGATTTCTTTGTTGTTGATGCTGGTGCAAAAGCGGATGCGGGCCTTTTTTTCTTTGGCGAACATTGCGTTGGTGTCCTCTTCGGTGGTTTCCCAGGCAAGATGGTTGTCGATTGCCATTGAGGAAGCGACGGCTTCGACATCCTGGTTAGCGCCGATGTAGGTGAACACCCAGCCGAGTTCCTTCATCTGCTCGACGAGCGCCTTGATGGTGGCGGCGTTGTAGCGGGTGGAGGCGTTTTCGTAGCCGTCGGTGATGATGGTGACGAGGACGACGTCGTCGGGGCCGGCTACTCGGCGGAGGTCTTCGATGCCCTTGCCCATGGCATCGTAGAGAGGTGTGCCGCCGCGGGGATTATACTGAGCGGGCGTGATGGGGCTCGTGGCGCTGGCGGGGGTGGCGCGGTAGATTGCGTTGTAGTGGTGGGAGTCGAAGGTTACGAGGGTTACGGTGTGGCGCTGGTTGGGGTTTTCGTCCTGGGCGCTGCGGATGGTTTCGATGGTGCTGTTGACGCCGTTGAGGGCAGGGCGGTAGATGCTGCTCATGGAGCCGCTTTCGTCCATGATGATGAGGTTGTGGACTTTGATGAGTTCGGGGGTGGTGGCGGTAGAGGTGCCGGTGGTCGTGTTGTTCAGTACGTCGATGATTCGCATGGCAGTTTTTGGGTTTTTGAGTGGTGAGAATTGAGTCGGTTTGTTCTTGTGTGAATTTTACACCGCAAAGTTAAGGTGCGAATTTTGATTTTCCAAATTTTTTGATGTAAATTTTACACGTGAGGGCAATTTTTTCAGGCCCCTTAAAACGGGCGCCGGGGTTTGCGGCGGTTCCGATACTTTATACCCAAAGGAGGGGTTGGGTAAACATCGGGGACGAAAAAAAATATGATTGGAGTTGAAGTTCATGCGGGCAAAGATTTTGATTTGTGACTCAAATTTAGCCCGAATTTTCCATAAGAGCCTAAAACTGCGAATGTTTCAATACGGGATGTCAGCGGCGGGGTGCGGGCGGTTGCAACATTGCAGAAATTTTTGGCTGACAGCAGTTTTTTCCGGCCATGAGGGTAACAGGAAATGTGCCGGGGCCCGGAGTAAATCAACCGGGTGCGAATTTGGTTTGGATAATTGGCAAAATCTTTATAACTTCGCGGCTACAAAGGAACTTTAAACTCAACAATATGTATCAGAAACAGGTAACATTTAAAGAAGCAGTGGAGAGCGCGCTGATGCAGAACTACTGCAACTTCAGCGGGCGCGCGTCGCGTTCGCAGTTCTGGTGGTGGGTTCTGTTCACTGCCATCGTAAGCTTTGTGGTCGGCATAGTGTTCTGCTTCAACCAGGACCTGCAGCAAATAGCCTCGGCCATCGTATCGCTGGCCTTCCTTCTGCCGGGTCTTGGCGTGGCAGTTCGCCGTCTGCACGACATCAACAAGAGCGGCTGGTTCATCCTGCTGGGCCTCATCCCCATTATCGGCGCAATCATTCTGCTGGTGTGGTACACCAAGGAAAGCGACCCGACGCCCAACGAATATGGCCCCGTGCCCAACCTGGTAGGCTAACTCCACCTACTCCAACCCATCACGCCGCTGCCCCGCTCCTCCGGGCAGCGGCTTTTCTATGTGCGGAGGGGTTTGGTGGGGGCATATGACAAATTGTCAAATTGACAAATTGATAGATTGTTTATCGGGAGAGGAACAATCGTGGAGGCGGTGCCGGGGTAGTCAGCGGCCGGTGGCCTGGAGGTAGGCGAGGCGCTTGAGGCAGAAGTTGCTGTAGGCGTCGGTGAATTTGTCCTGAGCCTGCAGGAGGAGTGTCTGGGCGTTGAGGAGGTCGGTGACGGTGGTCATGCCGGCGTCGTAGAAGTTGTGGTTGAGCCGCAGATTCTCGGCGGCCTGCGCGATGGATTCGCGTGCGATGTCCATTTGCCGGTAGGCTGTGGTGAGGTCGTTCCAGGCGTTGGTCATTGCGATGATGAGCATCTGGGAAGCGTCTTCGAGCTGAGTGCGAGCAATTTTTGCCTCGAGTTTTTTCTTCTTCATGTTATGCGATCCGCCCCACCAGTCGGTGACGGGTATGGAGACGGTTACGTAAACGTTGGCGAAAGTATGGCCTTGGTCGAGGAGGTGCTCGTAGTTGTACCCTGCACCGGCGGCGACCATAGGCAGGTTGCTGCCGACGGCCATGCGCTGTTCGAGCTCCTTGGCTTTGACGTTCTGAGTGAGCAAGCCGTGGGCGACGGTCTGATCAAGGCATTCCTCGGGGTTTCGGAAGATGTCGCGGGGGAACTCGGGCATCAGGCCGAGGTCCACCTCCGAGGCGACGTCGACGCTTCCGGAAGTACCTTTGCCGACATACTGGGTGAGGAGCATGCGGAGCACGGCGATGCCGTTTTCGAGCTCGGTCCGGTTGACGAGCATTTCGTTGCGCTTGAGTTTAACTTCGAGGAGGTCGTTGTTGGTTGTAATGCCTGCGTCGACATAGTTCCGGACCTGGTCTGTGAGGGTGTCGAGCATGGCGATGGCTTGGTTGAGGGTTCGATGCTTGGAGTGGAGTCCGACCAGCTGCCAGTAGTACTGCTCCACGTCGCGGCGCACCTCGTCGGCAGTCTGCCGCTGCTGAAGGATGCTCACGGCTTCGCCCACGTGTGCCAGCCGGTTGCCGTTGACGATGCGTCCGCCCATGAAGATTGGCTGCATGAGGTTGACGCCGGCCACGGAGCCTTTTTTGAGCACGCTGAGGTTATAGTCCATGTCGGGCAGACCGAGACCGAGCATCGAGAGGGGCAGGTTGAAGCTATGCTGCAGCATGCCGTGGTTCGCGGTGAAGGCCGCCCCGGCGATGGAGACTGAAGGGAAATACTTGGTGAAGGCCTCACGGGATGTCTGGCGGGAGGCGTCGAGGGAGAGGCGGGCCGTGTGCATTCGGGCATTATTCTCCAGGGCCAGCTCGACGCATTCCTCGAGGGTGAGGTTCTGCGCGCTGAGGGGCAAGATTCCCGTCAGGAGGAGCAACAGTGCGATTATGGTATGATTGCGTTTCATTTCAGCTGCGGTTTTTCGATTTTTTCGCCATCACTTTCCAGTAGAGCACAGGGATGACGGTGACGATGAAGAAGAAAGTGATAATAGTACCCCAGAAGATGACCGTACCCATGGGTCGCCACATCGGCGTACCGGACAGGAGCATGGGGAGTACACCCATAGAGGCTGCTGCGGATGTGAGGAAGATGGGCCGCATACGGCGTTTTGCGCTGTGGAAAATGGCGTCCTTGACGTTCATACCCTCGTAGCGCTGAAGCTCGTTTGAGTAGTCGATCATGATGATTACGTTTCGCACCAGGATGCCCATCAGCGACACGACGCCCAGAGCACATGTGAGGGAGAGCACTTCGCCCTGGATGGCGAGGCCGATGCCGGCACCGGGGATGCAGAATACGATGCAGAGGAGCATTACGGCGGCAGTAGCCACTTCCTTGTAGTGCCACAGGAGGATGAAAAATATAATTACCACCGCCATGAGGAGGCCCAGGATGATAGGGGGCCACATTTCGAGGGACTGGCTGTAATCGCCACCGTAACCGAGCGTTACGCCCTCGGGTAGGGGCATGCGTTCGAGTTTCTTCTGGAGGACTGAAGTTACGGCGAGCGTGTTTTCGCCGCGCTCCACCTCGGTCATGATCGTTACGCAGGGGATGCCGTTGCGGTGGGATAGCTGGCCGTAGTTCCAGGAAGGCACGACGTCGGCGATCTGCCTCAGGGGTGCGGATGTGATGCCCATGACGGGCATGAGTTCGTCGCGGAGGTCGGCGACGTCGGAGTGGTTGGAAGTAGGGGTCCGGATTACGACGGGGGTTGCGTAAGTGCCGTCCCACATTGTGGCGACGGGTATTCCGCTGTTGGTATAGCGGAGGGCGAGGTTGGCTTCGAGCATCATGTCGCTGAGGCCCATGCGGGACATGTCGGTGAAGTCGGGCTGCACGCGTGCGGCCACCAGCGGGGCTTCCATGCTGCTGCGCTCGAGGTTGATCTGCGGGATTGTGCGCATGATGGCGAGCACGCTGTCGGCGGCAGCCTGCAGCTTGGCGTAGTCATGGCCCATGAGGCGCACTTCGATGGGATAGGCTGCGTTGGAGTAGCTCAACTGCTTGAAGCGGATGCGTGCCTGAGGGAAGTAGTCGCGGTACTTGGCGGTGTAGTCGTTGAGCACCTCGATTGTAGCTTCGTTGCTTTTGGTGTTGACGATGAACTGGGCGAAGTTGGGGCCACCGACCTGGGGTGCGTAGGTTGTCTGGAAGCGCGGGGAGGAGCACCCGTGGAAGTTAGCCACGGATACCACGCGGTCGTCGGCGCGGAGGATGCGTGCCAGAGAGTCGGCCACGATGTTTGTCTGCGAAACGGGGGTGCCGGTGGGCATATATATTTCCACGGCGAACTGGTTTCGTTCCGCAATGGGCATAAGCTCCATGGGACTGCTCAACAGCAGCCAACCGCCACCGACGGTGATGACCAAAGCGCCGGCAAGTACGGCCCAGGGGTGGTTGAAGCATCCGGCGATGATTTTATCGTAGGAAGCCTGCATTGCGCGCAGGAGGGAGAAGTGCTTGGCGGGAGCGTCGGTTCCCTCGGCGTAGTTTGCCACCTTGGCGGGTTTAATGAAGCGGTACTGCAGGAAAGGCACCATGAGTTCGGCGATGAAGAACGAACCGACCAGGATGAGCGTGATGGCCCAGGGGAAGTCGGTGAGGAAGTCGCGGAACATGCCCGTCATGGTGAACAGGAAGGGGAAGAATGTGATTGAGATAGCGAGGGTTGCGGAGAAAATAGCCTTAAGGAACTCGGAGGCCGAGCGGATGGTGGCCTCCTTGCGGTCCATGCCCTTGCCGATAAGGTCGACGTACTCGTCGATGATGACCACGGAGTTGTCCACAATCATACCCAGGGAGACGATAAGGCATGCAAAGGTTACGGTGTTGAGTTCGATGCCGAAAGCGTAGAACAGACCCAGGGAAATGAAAATGGTGATGGGAATTGTTGAAGCGGCAATGAGAGCCACACGCAGGGGGAGCAGCAGGACGATTACAATAATTACGGCGAGGACTGCGATGAGGAGCTCGCGGAGGAATTCCATCACGCTGCTGTTGACCACGTCGGGCTGGTTTGTGATGCGGAAGAGTGTGACGTCGTCGGGAATTTCGGATTGAAACTCGTCGAGCTGCTTCTCGACCAGGCGCCCCATCTCCACGATGTTGTTGCCGCTCTTCATTTCGAGCGAGAGGAGGATGCACTTGCGGCCGTTGTTGGTTATGAATGATGTAGGCTCGGGGTACTCGCGCTTGACTTCGGCGATGTCGCGCAGGCGCACGATATCCCCGCCGGGAGTGGCCAGCACAATCTGGTCGGCAATGTCGGCCACGGAGTTGAGCGGGTGGTCGATATATATAGGATATGTATAGGTGTCGGTGCGGACCTGTCCGCCGGTTGTCTGAAATCCTTTTGCAAAGAGGGATGCGGCGAGTGTTTTCTCGGATATGCCGTAGTGTGAGAGGCGTTCGGGGTCAATCTTTATTGAAATCTGCTCGTTCTGCTTCCCGTAGACTGTCATGGTGCCGACGCTTTTGATGGAACGGAGGCGGTCCTGGAGGGCGTCCATGTAGTCGCTGAGTTCGCGGTAGGTCTTGTCCTCGCTCTCCATGGTTATGAGGAGTGCTGAGGTGTCGCCGAAGTTTGAAATAACCTCAACGGCCAGGACGCCGCCGGGGAGTGAGGCTTTGACTGATGCGAGCTGGCGGGTGAAGGTGTTCCAGAAGGTGTCGGTGTCGTGGACTTTGTCGTCGAGCTCGACGTAGATCATGACCATGCCGTCGGTAGCGTTGGAGGTTGTTTTGACCTTGTTCACTTCCTTGAAGCTGAACACGAAGTTCTCCAGGGGCTTCATCACCTGCTGCTCCATCTGGAGGGAAGTGGCACCGGGGTAAACGGCTACGACTACGCCCTCGCGGATCGTGAAGTTGGGGAACTCGTTTTTATTCATCACCTGCAGGGCATAAATGCCGAAAATGACGAGCATGCACACCATGAGTACCACTACGTTGGCGTACTTGAAGCCCCACATCACCAGCGGCGAGTTTTTCACCGGCGGGAGCTTGGAGAGCAGGCCGCCCTGCGGAGTTTGATTATTCGAATCCATGTGATTTCTTTTTTCTCAGTAGATACGTTGCTAATGAAAAACTGCAAGTGCTTAAATTCCAACGACTTTGGTGTTATGCGACACTTTTTCGGCGCCTTCGACAATCACTTTGTCGCCGGGGTTGAGTCCACCGGCTACCATGACGCCCTGGGGGAGCATGGCGCCGATGCTGACGATGCGCTTGCGGGCGACGCCGGCGGAGTCGAGCCAGACGAAGTTGGTGTTATCGGCGGAGAGCAGTACGGCAGAGACGGGGAGAATCATGCCGTCGGTGCGTGCGGGGGCGTCAATCTTCACGTCGCAGATCATGCCCGGCAGGAGCTTGCCTCCGGCGTTGGCCACGCGGAATTTCATCATGTAGGAGCGCGAGAGCGGGTTTGCTTCGACGCCTTTTTCGACGAGCTTTCCGGCGTAGGTTTCGGCAGAGCCGTTGCCGGGGGTTATTTCAGCGTCGGAGCCGATTGTGAAGCCGTCCACGTCGTTTTCAGGCACGGAAATTCCTACCTTTACGGAGTTGATATCCACAATTTTAACCACGGGGACGCCTGGGGCTACCGTCTGGCCTACAGACGCGGTTTTTTCTGCCACCACGCCGGCGACGGGCGCGTAGAGCTTGGCGTCGTCAAGGGCTATACGGGCAATTTTTTCGGCGCTTTCGGCCTGGCTGAGCTTGCTCTGAACGTCCACCCACTTGATGTCGGGCAGGGAGTTGGAGTCGTGGAGCTTCTTCATGCGGTTGTAGGCGTCGCGGGCCTGGTTGAGGGTAGCTTCGGCGATGTTGTATGCGTTCCGGAGGGAGCCGTCGTCGATTGTTCCGATCAGCTGGCCTTTATGGACGCGGTCGCCCTCGGCGACGGCGAGGGTCTTGATGGTGCCGGCGGCGGAGAAACTGACCACTGTGCCGTTCTCGGCCTCGACGGTGCCGGAGTAGTGGCGGTAGGAGTCGACGCCGGAGTCGGTGACGGTCAGCGTCTTGACGCGTACGGCGGGACGCTCGGCGGGGGCGGTTTTCTTTTCACACGATGTTGGAATCAGGAGCAGTCCCAGCAGTAGCGCTGCTCCGCATGCAACTTTGCTTTTCATATAGCTTGACTTTTTTCGGTTATCATTTTCAGGGTCAGCACGGTGGGTTGCGAAGCCTCAGCTTGGAGAGGCTTCGCAACCGGAGTGCCTCAAAACTTTATTATATTTTCACATGCAAATTCGCCTTGCCGGCAGCCCGCAGGCAAGCGGATATTGAGAATGCAAAATTAACGTTATTATTTCTCCCTATAAATGTCTATGCTATCAATAAAATTGTCAGATAGTTCGATTTTAAGTCAAAGTAGTTGCGAAACTCGAAAAAATGTGCTTATTTTGTACGCAAAACTCCCATCCGCATGTCCTTACCCCTGCACATTTCTACCGTGACGCTGACCCCGGCGGACCGCCCGACCAAGATTTTCGACATGTCCACCCGCTGCGCGTTCGTGCTGTGTACCAAGGGGCGGATATCGTTCAAAGTGATGAACACGGTGTATCACATGGAGCAAAACAGCATCTTCGCGTGCATGCCATTCATCACCATAGAATTACTGGAAGTGATTGAACCATGCACACTTATCTTCGGATATATCGAAGTGCAGCATGTACCGACGACCATCAACCGCTGGGTGGACACCAACAATCTGTTTGCGATTCAGAACCGACCGCTGATAAGCATTTCCGAGGAGCAGTCGCGGCATCTTTGCCAGCTGATCGACCTCTATCTGTACGACAGCGCCACCTCGGGGACGGGGAGCGCTGAGAGCATGTACGCACGCATTCAGAGTGACATCAACGCCATGCAGAGCCAGCTCATCGTGGCCCATGTTGTGAAGATGTACTTCGCAGACCTTCAAATAACAACACGAGGCCACAGCCATCGCGACCTCGTGTTTCAACGGTTCATCCTGGACCTGTATGCCAATTGCCGGACGCACCGCTCGGTGCAGTTCTACGCGGAGCGTTCGGGCACAAGCCTGAAGTACTTCTCCACGCTTGTTCGCGAACTCACGGGCTCGACGCCGTCAAGCTGGATTGAGACTGTCGTTGTGGCGGAAGCGAAGTCGCTTCTGCGCGATTATCACCTGAGCATCAAGGATATAGCCACGGCGATGAACTTTCCTGATGCTCCCACGTTCACGAAGTACTTCCGCCGCATCACCGGCTCCACCCCGAAGGCTTACCGCAAAAGCGTCCCGTAGGCCTCCGCGGGTTGAGTACAGCCTGACGCCGCCTGGGAAGTCCAATATCCTGAGTCCGGCTCAGTGGGGGCGCCAGATCGGAAAAAAGATAGAATAGGGCTTCAACCATGGTCCCGGCATATTTGTTGAACGGGTATACACCTTAATTATATGAAGAAATACATAATCCTTTTCTTAGCCATGTTAGGCATTGTAAGTTCACAGGCCCAAACGAGCGACACCCTCCGTCTGGACGGCTCCGTGGGCAAGCTCTACACCATCATCAACCGTCCGGCGGGAAATGAGCCTGTTCCGCTGGTAATCATATGCCACGGTTTCAGCGGCAATTGTCAGCGCCCGTTCATGAACGACCTTTCGGCAAGCATCGTGTCGCAGGGCATGGCCACTCTTCGCTTCGACTTCAACGGCCACGGCCACAGCGACGGCCAATTCAAGGACATGACTGTTCTGAACGAAATCGACGACCTCAAGGATGTCATCGCGTGGGCACAGAAGCAGCCCTGGGTCCGCGACATCAGCCTGGTGGGCCACTCGCAAGGGGGCGTGGTGGTGAGCATGGTCAGCGGTGAACTCGGGAGTAAGGTCATCAAGGCCGAAGTGCTCCTTGCGGCTGCCGCCGTGCTTCGCGACGACGCCCTGAGAGGCAACACCATGGGCGCTCACTACGACCCCTGGAACTTCAAGGGCGAGTACATCGAACTCCCCCACTCCCCTGAAGCCGGGGCGCTGCAGCTGGGAAAGAACTACGTTGAAACCGCCATCCGCCTGCCCATTTACGAAACCGCCGAGCAGTACGCCGGCCCCACACTCATCGTCCAGGGCACCCACGACAACATCGTGCCCTACACCTACGCCGAGCGCTACCATGAAAAAATCAAAGGGAGCATCCTGAGGCTGATTCCCGACGAAAACCACACCTTCTCCAACACCTCCCGCGAAACATCCATCCTGGTGGCCGACTGGCTCCACTCCGAACTTCTCTGAACGCCGATTGAATAAATCGCGAGTGCGGCTCTTGTGGGAATGGAAATAAATTGCTAATTTCGCGATATGAATAGCGGCAGACTGTTGCGACGAGGCTGGAGTGCTTTCCGGGCTGTAGTCATTTGTGTGCTGGCGGCTCTTGTGGGGTTGCCTGCATTGCTGTACGTAGGCCTGTCGCTGGAGCCGGTGCAAAATAAGGTGCGCCAAATCGGCGCCGACGAGCTGTCGAAGATTCTCGGGGCGGAGGTCGGCATCAGCAAGGTGAACATCCAGCCGTTCAGCAGGTTGAGTGTCAGCGGTATAAGTCTGGCAATAGAGGGCGACACCGTGGCACGGGTGGACCATGTCAGCGCCGGATTCCGACTCTTCCACTTCCTGCGCTCGGGCGAGCTGGTGATTGACTATGCTCTGCTGGACGGGTTCGACGGCCGCATATGGCGCGACTCCGTCAACTCGCCGCTCAACATCCAGCCCGTTATAGACCATCTGCGGTCGGACAAACCGCGCGAAAAGAAGGCCTTCGAGCTGAAAATAGATAACGTGATTATCCGCAACGGCAATGCGTCGTACGACGTACTGTCGGCTCCCCGCAAAGCACCGGGTGTGTTCGATGCCAACCATATGGCACTGAGGGAGTTTGCCCTGAACGCGTTTATCCCCCGCATCAGCAACGACGATTACCGCGTGACGCTGGACCACCTCTCGTTTGTGGAACAAAGCGGCTTCAACCTGACGGCATTGCGGTGTGAGGCGGAACTCTCCAACGAGGCAATCCTGCTGGACGGCCTGACCCTGGAGCTGCTCAACTCGCGCATCGGCTTCGAGCCCCTGAAGCTACATCTGGACAGCCTCAACCACATCAGCGCCGCCGTTGCCACGGAGACTCTGCACGTGACCACCACTCCCGGCTCGACCATCTACCCGCCTGACTTCGCGCCATTCGTGCCTGTGTTAGAGCACATTACGCGTCCGTTGGACATTGACCTGCACGTGGATGCGTCCATGAATCAGATTGACCTCCAGCGCCTGGAGCTGCGGGATGCCGCCGGGGGCGCCCTGGCCCTGGAAGCACGGGGGCATGTGCACGGCTTGCGCAACCGCGACTCGCTCGCATTTGACCTGCGGCAGGCCAACCTGACCTTCGACGGCCCGGAAGTGGCCGCCGTCTGCGCCCCATTCCTGCCGGCCAACCGCCTGACAATCATGCGCAAACTCGAGCATGTCAACGCCAGAGTTTTAGCGCGCGGTACGGCTGACCGCGCCAGTTTCGACGTGAACATCGGCGGGTCGGCAGGCACAGTCCGGGCCGAGGGTACGGCTCACCGCAGCGGTGGCGGAGTGGCCGTCAAAGGGACAGCCGAAGCCGACGGCCTACGCGTGGGGCTGCTCACGGGCATCGGCGACCTCGGTTCGCTGCGGGCCAAGGTGGACGTTGACGGCGTGGCGGGCCGCAACCTGTCCGGCACCGTCAGGGCCGACATAAACCGCATCGAATACAGGAATTACGCCTACACGGGCCTGCGCGCCGACCTTACGGCCAAGGACCGCAACCACTTCGAGGCGGACGTGTCGCTGACCGACCCCAACGCCATCCTGCTGGCGTATATTTTCTACGACACCCCCGAGGGCGATATGCCGTCCATCCACGGCACGGCCACGGTGAGCCGCCTGGACTTCGATGCCCTGGGCCTCAACCACGCCTACCCCGGCTACCGCTTCGGAGCCAAGGCCAATGTGGCACTGACAGGCAACAAGGCAGACAATATGGCCGGCGAGGTGCAGATTTACGACCTCACCTATTACAACGACCGGCGCGAAGGTATACGCCTGAACCGCATCAACATATCGGCCGACCCCTACGCGCCCATTCCTGAAATCAGGCTCACGTCGCCGGTGGTTGACGCAACCCTGCAGGGAACATATTCGCTGGCGTCGCTCGCCGACGAGGCCAAGGCCATCCTCCACAACAGCCTGCCGGCCCTCGTGCCGGCGCCGGGCAAGAGCACCGGGGGCGACAACATCTTCACCTTCAACGTCGACCTCAAGCCCTCGGACGAAATCACATCCTTCTTCAAGCTGCCGGTCCATGTGGTTTATCCGGCCAACATCAGCGGCTATGTTAACACCCGCCGGGCAGTTATCGATGCCATAGCCGACATTCCCTACCTGCGCATGGGCGACAAGATTGTAGAGAGCACCGTGGCCAGCGTTGCGCTCGACACACTCAACCACCGCAACCGCATCTACGCCTCCACCCAGTTCCCCACCAAGAAGGGCGACATGGTTCTGAGCGCGGTGGTAGACGCCGACCGCAACGACATCTCCACCGAGGTGGACTGGACCATCCTCCGCGAAATCCCCATCAACGGGCGCCTGGACTTCGGGGCGACCCTCAACTCGCTCAAACCGCTGGACGCCACGGTGGCCTTCCACCCCGGAACCATCAATTTCGGCGAGGACACGTGGACCATAGCCCCTTCGACCATCACTTTCGCCGACAATCTCATCGCGGTGGACAAGTTCGAGCTGGACGCCTCGGGCCAGAATATTGCCATCGACGGCCGCCTGAGCACCAACCCGGCCGACAGCGCCACCGTGGCCCTGACCAACATCAGCCTGCTCCCCATCTTCGAGAACCTCAACATCGACAAGGCCCTAATCGGCGGCCGCGCCACGGGCACCTTCGTGGCCCGTGAGGTGCTCTCGAAAGTGCCTATCCTGCAGTGCGATAACCTCCATGTGGACTCCATCGGCTACAACCGATGCACCATCGGCGACGCCGACATTTTCGCCAACTGGGATAACGAAAAGGGCGGATTCTTCCTGGATGCCAACATCGTGGGGCAAGCCGATAAACACTCCCACATCAGCGGGCACATCTTCCCCATGACCGAGGCCCTGGACATCAAATTCGAGGCCGACAGCGTTCCGGTGGGATTCCTCAAACCCTTCATGGAGGCCTTTACGAGCGATATTTCGGGCTATGCCACCGGCGAGTGCCGCCTCTTCGGAACCTTCAAGGAAATCGACCTCGAGGGCAAGGTGTTCGCAGACAACGTGCGCATCATGGTCGACTTCATCAACGTTGCCTACACGGCCACGGACACCGTTTACCTCACCCCTGGCCACATAGGCCTGGACAACATCACCATCCGGGACCCCGAGGGGCATGCGGCCAAGCTCAACGGCTACGTGGGGCACACCTTCTTCAAGGAGCCCACGTTCCGCTTCGACATCACCGAGGCTGAGGACTTCCTCTCCTTCAACGGCACGCCCAAGCAGAACCCCGACTGGTACGGGACAATCTACGGCAACGGGGGCGCATCAGTCTCCGGCGCGCCCGGTGTGGTGAACATCAACGTAAACATGGCCACGGCGCCCCGCTCCATCTTCACCTTCGTGCTCACCGACCGCCTGGACGCCGCCGACTACTCTTTCATCACCTTCCGCGACGCCACCCCGGACTCCATCAAACTGGCCACGCGCAAGGTGGACGACACGCCGGAAATCGTGCGCCAGCTCCGCGACCGCCTCAACAGCGGCCAGGACGACGAGCCGTCGGCCTACAACATGGACTTCAAGGTCGACATCAACCCCTCGGCAACCCTGGTGCTGGTGATGGACCCCACGGCGGGCGATGAAATCCGGGCTACCGGCCAGGGCAATATGCGCCTGGCCTACCACTCGGTGGACAATGCGCTGAACATGTGGGGTACATACACCGTGGAGCAAGGTAGCTATCGCTTTACCCTACAGGACATTATCATCAAGGATTTCACCATAAAGGAGGGCAGCGACATCAAGTTCGACGGCGACCCCTACAACGCGAGCCTCAACCTGGAGGCCTACTACGCAACCAACGCCAACCTCTCCGACCTGGACGAGTCCTTCCTTCAGGACAAGGAGCTCAACCGCACCAACGTGCCGGTCCATGCGCTCATGAAGGTCACCGGCGACATGCGGCAACCCAACATCGACTTCAACCTCGAGTTCCCCACCCTGACTTCCGACACCTACCGCAAGGTGCGGAGCATCGTCAGCACCGAGGATATGATGAACCGCCAGATCATCTACCTGCTGGCGCTGAACCGCTTCTATACGCCCGACTATATGAACGCCACCAAGGGCAGCGAGCTCTTCTCCGTGGCCTCATCCACCATAGCCTCCCAGTTGAGCAACATGCTGGGCAAACTCTCCGACAAGTGGAGCATCGCCCCGAACCTGCGCTCCGACCGCGGCGACTTCTCCGACGTGGAGGTCGATGTGGCCCTCTCCAGCCGTCTGCTCAATAACCGCCTGATTCTCAACGGCAACCTCGGATACCGCGACAAGTCGCTCAATACCAACCAGTTCATCGGCGACTTCGACATCGAGTACCTCCTCAACCGCAAAGGCTCATGGCGCCTGAAGGCCTACAACCGCTATAACGACCAGAACTATTACCTGCGGTCGGCGCAGACCACGCAGGGCATCGGCATCATGTTCCGGCGCGATTTCGACTCCTTTGACTCATTCCTCAAGAGTCTCCGAAAGAAAAAGAAGGTGGAAAAAGACGAAAAATCAGAGGATAAACGCTGAATTTCACAAATTTTTGCGTAACTTTGTGCCTATATTTTGCCCTTGCAGAAAAAGAAAACAATAAAAATCGATCAATATCCTATAGATGAAGCTTTTACAAGAGAAACTCTCCCACTATACCGAGCCTCAGAAGGCGATGGCAGCCGGAGTTTATCCCTATTTCCGCGCAATCTCCTCTGAGCAGGACCCCGAGGTTATCATCAACGGCAAGCGTGTGCTCATGTTCGGCTCCAACTGCTACACGGGCCTGGTGAACGACCCCCGCATCAAAGAAGCCGCCATCGAAGCCATCCGCAAGTACGGCACAGGCTGCGCCGGCTCCCCCTTCCTCAACGGAACACTCGACCTCCACAAACAGCTTGAAGCCCGCATCGCCGACTATATCGGCAAAGAGGACGTAATGATTTATTCCACCGGCTTCGGCACAAACCTGGGCGTTGTGTCCACCCTCACCGGCCGCGAGGACTACGTGATCTGCGACGAGCAGGACCATGCGTCCATCGTCGAAGGCCGGCGCCTGTCCTTCTCCCGCCCGGTCAAGTACAAGCACAACGACATGGCCTCCCTCGAAGAGGCCCTGGCCAAGTGCAAGCCCGACAGCGTGAAACTCGTCGTAACCGACGGCGTGTTCTCCATGGAGGGCGATGTGGCCAACCTCCCCGCCATGGTTGAGCTCTGCAAGAAGTACAACGCCACCCTGATGGTTGACGAAGCCCACTCCATCGGAGTCTTCGGCGAAGGGGGCCGCGGCGTGTGCAACCACTTCGGCGTCACCGACGACGTTGACCTCATCATGGGCACATTCTCCAAGTCGTTCGCTTCGCTCGGCG
>CAYNHP010000028.1:0-28496 GCA_964397235.1 uncultured Bacteroides sp.
TAGCCTCAGGAGCCGTCGTCGCAGCCTGCGCCATGTACTCGATGGGATACAGCTGAACAGTGGGTGTAGTCATAGATTTGGACTTATATTCACCGACTACGGCCTTCACGTTGTATACTCCGGCTTCAACTGATTCGAGGGCGAATTGGTTGCGGAAAGTGTACTCGATGGAGCTGAATGTACCATAGCAATTTGTAGCCGCAGCGGAGGGTGTAGCTTCAGAGAAATCTACGTCATTGAGAATTACTACCATGTTTGCCATATCGGTTGTGATGTAGCCCTCATTGTACTCTTTGATCAGAGTTTTAACCGATTCATGATCTACGATTTCGGCATCGTGATGGATGTTGGTAAATTCCGGTAGACCATTATAGATGGTATATGTGGCGGTCCAACCTGCGGGGATTACAGCACCCGCACCGTGGATGTGGCTTTCAATATCTTCAGATACATAGAACAGAGCCCAGGCAGTGCCGTCGGTCACGTAGTTATACGCGTTGTTTTCGTAAACCAGAGTAACGGGGAACACACCGGTGTATTCTTCACCCTCCACAGCGTTCTCGAGGATGGTGGCAAGGTCTTTAAAGCAAATCTTGACGGTGAATTCAATGGTGGCTTTGTCGTAAGTCTCGTCACCTGCTACGGTCACAGTGAACTTGGTGGTGCCTCGTTTGAGGATGTCAATAACAAACTTGCTCTCGCCATCGGCTTTGGTGGCGGTAGCAACGGCGGGATTGGAGGAGACGATGGTGAACTGAGGATTAGCTACGCCGTTGTAAACGAATTCAATTTCAAGGTCGTCTTCTTCGCTGACTACGATATAATCTTCGCCAACGATTTCAAATTCGGGGTCTTCGAGAGCAGACACCACAGTAACTTTGAAAGTTTTTTCGCCGGCAGCCCAACCTTTACCTTCTTCCCAGGACACGGTGAATGTTGCTTCTCCTACGCCTTTGGGGAGAATCTTGCCATCTTCATAAACGGCTACATCTTCGTCGGATGAGGTGAATGTCACATCGGGTGCGTAAGCGGGGAAGGTGAAGGGAATTTCCTCGTTTGATTGGATTTCGTAGTCTTTGAAAGCTGCATTGTTATACTCTTCCGGAGTCAGATCGTCGAGGGCTACAACGCTAAAAGTGATATTGACAAATTTAACTTGGGAAGTACCTCCGTTGGTCATTACAAATGAATTAACGAAGCGGTTGGCAGGTGTCCAAGTGCCCTTTCCATTCCATGTACCATTAGTTACAGTAATTTTATCAGCTGTTACTTCCTTTTCATTGGCATCCTGAAGTTGCACCATTTTCAGTACATATCCTTCATCGGCCGTTATCGTAAGAATGTTGTTGGCATAGAAGCGAGCTTCGGTTCCGGAATTGTAGTATTTAGGAGCGTTGGTGTTAGTTCCGGCAGAATAAGTGAAGGTTACGTTATGAGCCTTATATTCAGGTAGCTCTTGACCATTGCTATATCCTAACTCGGGAATATTGATGGTGAAGAATGTAGGATCGTAAACGGTAAGATTATAGGAAGCAGAAGCATTGTAATAGTTTTCGCTATCGGTGATGGAAGCGGTGATGGTCGTAGAACCGATTCCGAGGATGGTAACTGCACCGGTATTATCAACTGTGGCAACGGCCTCGTCGCTGGAAGAATAAACGATTTCAGCCTTGGCTGCTTCAACATCGCAGTTTACTGCAGGAGCTTCGAAATCCTCTGTGACGCCAATTCTATATGCATCTTCGGGGAAAGAAAGAGTAGCCTTAGTTCGAGTATCAGCGGCAGTATATGCTTCAATCTTGTCCAAATGAACAAAACCGTTACCACTTGCTTTAGTGCATACAAATTCAAATTTGTAGAAGCGAGTACCTTGCTGAGCGTCGGGAATTTCGAATGTCCAATCACCTAACGTAGAAGGAGTGGGGTGGGTGATTGTGTATGCGTTGGTAAAATCAGAACTTGCCGACACATAGAGTTTTGCGCTTGTCAGATTTGAAGTCGTGGCTGAGATTTTAACAACAAATTTGCTTACCGGGACATCAACTGCATTAACTGATTGGATATAAGCAGTAGATGCAGCGCTTTTGCTTCCACAGCGAATGTGATCCCAAGTGTTGTTCTGGTTGTTGAATCCATAGATTTTCCAGGTTGTCTCTAAGAATTTGCCTGTGGACGTTTTTGTGTCGGTATAGCCTTGGTTATCGGCCCAAAACCCAACCGGGTTCAGCACCTCCTGGGCATATGCCGTGGAGACTAAGCCCAACAGCACAGCCAGCGTGAGTAAAAGTTTTTTCATTGCGTTTATCGGTTTATTTAGTTTGTTTTTCGTGGTTCCTCGCAAATGTGAATCGATGCGCAAATTTACAAACTTTCAAACAAATTCCCAATATTTTACCTAATTTATTTTTATGTTTCACAACACCCCTCAGCCCCGCCGTAGATGCACCCGACAACGTAGCCCCAGCGGGGTGCCATTGTGATTAAAGCTCAGCTATCTTGGTGGCCAGGTCGTTCAGGCGTAAGCAAGCGGAGCGCGTTAGGGTGTCTGAAGACGGTGTGCAAGGAACCAGAATCAAGAGCAAACCCTTAATGCAAAGGTCTGAATCATGTGCCGAAGGCTTGAAACGCTCTCCGAAGGGTTCGTGACGAACAACTATGAGCTTGCCTCCGGCATCTTCTGCCAGTTGTCTTACTTCGCGCTCCCTTGCCGAAATAAAAGCCGACACCAGCACTCCGCCATCAGCGGCCAATTCCAACCACTCAGCGGTGTGCTTCTGATGCTCGGCTTCTGAATCTTTTCGGTGAACTATCACAGGGAGCTTGAACGGGTTTTTGAGCAGAAAAAGGTTGCCGTAGGCATCATAGTCCTGGTCGCCTATCCTCAACTGCCTAACGCGAGCAAAAAACTCCGGGTGCTCGCGTCTTATCATCAGGCGGTAGGGATTTTCGCGGATATATTGGTAGAGCTGGTCCAGCGAGCGGTTATGAAGCAGGATTTTGTCGTTGAAACCCTCCTCGAAAATCGGTGTTTGCCCATCCCGGGCTCTCAGTGCGTGCTTAAAGGCCGCCAGATGCGTGCCCAGAGGCATGGGCAGGCGCGCATGTACACGTAGAAGCACGTGCACATGGTCGGGCATCAACGCGAATTGCAACAACTGCCCCGAGGGGATATACCGGCCTATGCGGCCAAGCATGGCGACGACGTAGAGGCCGTCGTCGGAGCCGCGGACAGTCACCGCGCCCGGGTCGTTGTAGGGCCTCGACGTGTCGCGGTGGAGGGTGCCTAAAGGCGCTATCTGCTCGTTCTTCCTGAAGGTGAGCATGTAGATGCCCGGGTCGCGGTAGTCGTGCCAACGGGCGCGTTTGTCTTGCGGCATGGTTTTAGAGGCGGGTTGAGATAGTTGCGGGCTGAAGCCCTTCACCCTGACAAACCGCCTGCGGAGGTGTGACCAGGCGGTTTGTCGGGGTGCCGGGGCTTCAGCCCCGGGGGAGTGTAGGCGGTTTGTCGGGGTGCCGGGGCTTCAGCCCCGGGGGTCAGCGCGGGATGAGCGTCACGGCGAAGCTGTAGTTGCCGCCGGCGGGGATGAGGGCCGTGGGCTCGGTGCGGGAGCCCCAGCTGTCGTAGCCTCCCACGCCCTGCTGGCGGTAGTCGATGCTCAGCTCGGTGTAGGGCCGGTGGGGCACATCGTTCATGTGCGACTGCCGCCCGCCCTCGAGGTCCTCGCGCGCCATCGGCAGGGCGTTGAACTCGAACGTCTCCTCGCCCACAATCTCCAGCCCGTGGCCGCGGCCGTCGGTCAGCGACATGCGGCGCACGCCGATGCGGTGGCCGTTCTCCTGCGGACGCACGTAGGGGTAGTACATCTCGTCGACGGTCGTGCTGTATTGTCCCACGAACGAGCCTGCCTGGCGGTCCTCATAGTTCTCGCCGGGGCCCTTGCCGAAGTAGCTCACGCGGGCGAACTGCTGCGGCAGGCGCATACGCCAGCCCAGGCGCGGCAGGTCCAGCTGGTCGTTATGGGCGGCGGTGTAATCGCCCTCCACTCGCACCACGCCCGACGGCATCACGGTGTAGCGCAGTGTGTACGACGCCTCCATGGGCAGCTCGCGGCGCACGCTCACCTCCACATTGTCGCCCTCGCGGGTGGCCGTGACGGTGCAAGCGTTGCCCTCGGCGTCCTTCCACATCTTCTGGCGCACGGGGTTCGTGTTGCCCAGGTCGTTATCGTTAGGCGCGCGCCAGAGGTTGTTCACCGGCCCGAAGCCATCGTAAACATACTCCGTGCCCTTAACCTTGTACGACACCACCTGGCCCGAAGCCTTATTCACGGCGAAGTCCACCGTCGGGCTGCTCACGCGCACGCACTCGCCCTCCTCGCTGAGGGTCAGCGGCTTACCCTTGGTGGAGTAGGCCACTGCCTTAGGCGTCCCGCCCAGGGCAATCTGCTCGGCGAAAATCTCCGTGCCGGCCGGACGCAAGGTCTCGGCTGCGCGGTTGCGCACGCTGAAGTTGATGAAGGTTTCGCCCGTGGCAGGCACTTTAAGCTGCCCGGCGGGGATGGTGAACTCGGCGCTCTGCTGGGGCGCGGCGTTGACGTTCACCTTGCCGCGGGCCGTCGGCTTGCCGTCGGTCTCCACTATATAATATATGTCGAAATCGCCCAGCTCGCGGAAGTCGTGGCGGTTGGTGGCACGGAAGCGTCCTGCGGAAGCGTCCACAGCTTCGATACCTACGGGCGAGTAGGCATATTTAATCTCGGCGTAGGCCGGATGCGGGGTGCGGTCGGGGCTCACCACGCCGTTGCAGTTGAAGTTGCCCGACGAGGGCAGGTTCTCGCCGTAGTCGCCACCGAAGGTGTAGTACACTCGTCCCTGGTCGTCGGTCTCCTCCAGGCCCTGGTCCACCCAGTCCCAGATGAAGCCGCCCTGGAGCTCGGGGTAGGCGTTGATCACCTCCCACTGCAGGGCCAGGTTACCGCCCGAGTTGCCCATCTGGTGGGAGTACTCGGAGGGAATCACGGGGCGGTCGGGACCTGCCTCGGCCCACTCCTTCAAGCGTCCGGCCGACGGGTACTGGGGCACGAACATGTCCGTGTTCCACTCCCACAGCGCGCGCTCGTAGGCCACGGGGCGGTCGTTGAGGGCCTTCTCGGCTTCCTTCATCCACTCGTAGGTGCGGTAGAAATTATATCCGTTACCGGCCTCGTTGCCCAGCGACCATATCACCACCGACGGGTAGTTCTTGTTGCGCATGAACAGGTTGCGGGTGCGGTCCAGGTGGGCCGGGAACCATTCCGGCGCATTGCCCAGCGTGCCACCCTTGCTCAGGTTGTAGGTCATGCCGTGGGATTCGATATTGGCCTCGTCGTAAACATAGAAACCCAGCGAGTCGCAGAGCTCGTAGAAGCGGGCCTGCTGGGGGTAGTGGCAGGTGCGGATGGCGTTGATATTGGCCCCCTTCATGAGTTCGAGGTCCTGCTTGATGGTGGCTTCACTCACATAGTGGCCCGTACGGGGGTCGTGCTCGTGCAGGTTCACGCCGCGCATGGTCACAGGCACGCCGTTGACCAGCAGCAGGTTCCAGGGCTTGCCGTCGGCGCGGTCCGACTCCAGCGCCTTGATTTCCACGCGTCGGAAACCGGGGCGGAAGGCCACATAGCTCGGTTCCTGGCTGGGTGCCTCAAGGGCGATGGTGAGGTCGTAGAGCGTCGGCGTCTCGGCGCTCCATTTTTCTACGTTCGGAATCGTGGCGGTGAAGGCCACGTCGGTGATGCCCGGACTGCTCGCCACGAGCTTGCTGCCCGTGGCGGCCACGCGTCCGTCGGGCGCCGTCAGAGTGTAGCGCACCAGCACCTCGGTGTCGGCCTTACCCTCGTTCTCCACCTGCACCGTCAGGCCGAAGTCGCCCGCCGTGTAGCTGTCGTCCAGTGTGGAGCGCACGGCGAAGTCGGCGATGTGCACCGGCGTCTGGAACACAAGGTCCACGTCGCGCTCGATGCCGCTCAGGCGCCAGAAGTCCTGACACTCGAGGTAGGAGCCTGTCGACCAGCGGTATACGGTGATGTCCACCTCGTTGTCGCCCTCGGTAAGGTAGGACGTGATGTCGAATTCGGCGGGATTCTTGGTGTCCTCGGAGTAGCCCACCTCATGGCCGTTCACAGCCGTGTACACGCCTGCGCCCGCCCCGTTCAGGCGCAGAATCACCTGCTTGCCGGCAGCCTCCGCCGGGAGCTTGAAGGTGCGGCGGTACTGCCCGGCGGGAATGCGGTCGGGCAACGTCGGCGGCTGGGGGTTCACAGGCGCAAAGTCGTATTCCTGATTCACGTATATGGGGTCACCGAAACCCTGCACCTCCATGTTGCCGGGCACGCGGATTGTGGTCCACTCGGCCGAGGCCAGCTCGCGGCCGTCGGGCGCATAGCGGAAGTCCCAAACACCGTTGAGGCTCATCACGCGCGGGGCGGAGAATGTGCTGTCGGGATAAGTGGCGAAGGTGGAGCGGGCGGCTCGACGGTTGACCGACACTACGTCGCGGTCCAGATGCGGGGGCAATGCCGACATGCTCACGGCAGCCGCAATTGCAATCAGGGTAAGAAGTTTTTTCATGGTTTTCAAGATATTACCGCAAATATAGTCATTATTCCCTAATCTCCCAACACCAATGCGCGAATAATCTCGATAAATAATGATAAATCCCGTTAATCAGGAAAGAATCCGCGCTGCCAATTATTCAGGTAGAGACAAAAAATCGCGCATGCAATGCCCGCTTCCCCGAAAATTTTCGCTAATTTTGCAGTATGAAACAGAGCGTTACAGTTTACTGCGGCTCATCAGCCGGAAGCAATCCCCGCTTCGCCGAGCAGGCGCGATGCGTGGGCAGGCTCCTGGCCGGGGCGGGCGTCGAGGTCATCACCGGGGCCGGTGCCACGGGCATGATGCGCGCCGTGGCCGACGGTGCACTCAGCGCCGGCGGCGATGTCCACGGCATCATCCCGCGCTTCATGGTCGACAACGGCTGGCAGTACGACGCCCTGACCCGCATCACCGTCACCGACTCCATGCACGCCCGAAAGGAACTCATGGCTCGCCTCAGCGTCGGAGTCATCGCCCTCCCCGGCGGCGTCGGCACATGGGAAGAATTCATGGAAATCGTCACCTGGAAGCAGCTCGGCCTCTTCGGTGGCAACGTAGTCCTGCTCAACCCCGACGGTTATTACGACCCCTTTGTGACCATGTTCGCACACGGCGTTGAAGCAGGCTTCCTCAAAGCCGACCACGCCAAGCTTTTCGATGTGGCGACAACACCGGAAGAGGCCGTGAGCATGGCTCTGACTACAACCCCGAAACATTTCTCTCCCAAGATATGAACCTGTACCCCGACAGCATCGACTTTGCCCGCTACGCCGACTCCCTGGCTCTGGCCAACCCGCCGGAACCGGTCGTACTGCCTCCGGCCTATACCAACGGTATTCTGCCCGAGCACGTATTCGAAGGGGTGGGCGACAGCACCATCATAGTGGGTATTCTCGTGCTGATTGCCATGTTGCTGATGCTGTGGACCAAAGGCGTACGGCGTACCCTGAAAACCTACCGCGGCGAGCTCTGGAGCCTGCGACGGCGCCCGAACGTGTTCGATGCCGAAACCGGCGTGTCCGTGCCCGTGGCCGTTGTGCTTGCACTCGGATTCATGGTCTTTGCGGCCACCGACATCTACCTCGGCCTCAACCGCAACAGTCCCCTCGTCCTCAACGATTACTTCATTATCCTCGGACTCATCGCCGCATACTACATGTTCAAGCTGGTGGGCTACGCAATGGTAGGCTACGCCTTCGCCGTACCCCCCGGCGCCCGCCAGTGGCTCACCGGTTTTAACGCTGCGATGGCCTACACCGGCCTGGCGCTCATCCTGCCGACCTTCGCCGCAATGTACATCCCGGAAGTTACCCGCTGGATTCTTCCCTACTGCATCGGTGCATGGCTAATCGGCCAAATTATATTCATTTGTAAGGGGTTTAGAATTTTTTATCGCAATTTTGGCTCGATTTTCTACTTTTTTTTGTACCTTTGCACCCTTGAAATCATTCCCTTGTTTGCTCTGGCTTCCGCCATATTTGTAGTACTGAATCTGTCGGTTGCCGGTTGAGCACTTTGAAAGACATCAGAATCGTGAAAGTTAAGAAGATACTCGTTTCTCAGCCCAAGCCGACTTCCGAAAAATCTCCCTATTTCGAGATGGCCGACAAATATGGAGTGGAACTCGTGTTCCGTCCCTTCATCAAGACCGAGGGCGTCTCGGCAAAGGACTTCCGGGCTCAGAAAATCAATATACCCGATTACACTGCCATCATTTTCAACTCCAAGACGGCCGTAGATAATTTCTTCCGTCTTTGCGAGGAGATGCGTCTGACCATGCCCGCCACGCAGAAATATTTCTGCACCTCCGAGAGCGTTGCAAATTACCTGCAGAAGTACATCGTGTACCGCAAACGCAAGGTGTTCGTGGGTAAGACCGGCAAGCTGGCCGACCTCATTCCCGTGATGCAGAAGCACAAAACGGAGAAATACCTCCTGCCGGTGAGCGACATCAATAACGGCGAAGAAGCGGCCCTGATTTCGGAGCATAACATCAACGTGCAGCGCGCCGTGATGTACCGCACCGTGGCCAACACCTTCGGCCCCGACGAGGCTTTCGACTACGATATGCTCGTATTCTTCAGCCCCCAGGGTATCGAGTCGCTCTTCACGAGCTTCCCCGATTTCAAGCAGGGCGACATCGCCATAGCCACCTTTGGCGAAGCCACCGCCAAGAGCGTCCAGGACGCCGGCCTCCGCCTCGACGTCCCAGCACCCACACCCGAGTCGCCCTCCATGGCCGCGGCTATCAGCGCCTACCTCTCCAAGAATAAGTAGCACAGCCGGGTACAACCCGTGGTTCGCCTCGGCCAATAAATCGAGCCCCGAGACAATACGATGAAAATCCGGCTTCAGTGCCGAATGTATATATGAAGGAATTCGGATTATACAAGAAAGAAAAACTTTGCTCCGTCGTTGCCATTGACCAACTCTTTGGCGTCGGCGGTGCAGAATTTTCGCGCCTTGCATATCCGCTGCGCATGGTGGCCCGCCGCAACTCACGCCGCGCATCCGACGCCACGGTCCAGTTCCTTATATCTGTCCCCAAAAAACGGTTGCGCCACGCAGTGGACCGCGTCCTGATGCGCCGACGCATCCGCGAAACCTACCGCCTCAACCATCGGTCCTACGTTTTAAGCGATGGCGAGAAACTCGATGTCGCATTTATCTACGTTGCCAACAAGTGCGAGAATTATGCGTCCGTAGAGCGGGCGATGAACAAACTCCTCGCATCGTTGGCCGAATTCTCAAACCGCAGCGATGAGTAAACCATCCGGGGAAGTCCTGCCGTCGATGGGTAAGCTACGACGCGCCGCAGTGTGGGTTATGTGTCTGCCCATCTGGTTCTACAAAGGGGCCATCTCGCCATACCTCCCTCCCGCCTGCCGATATACCCCAACATGCAGCACCTACGCCATCGAGGCCCTTCGGAAGCACGGCCCATTCAAGGGTTCGTGGCTGGCAATCCGTCGAATCCTACGTTGCCACCCCTGGGGCGGTTGCGGATATGACCCTGTGCCATGAGCGTCGACCTTCACCGCTTTACCGACATACATGCCCACTCCGCTGTCGGGCCCGACATCCTCACCTCGATAACCCCCGACCAAGAAATCACAACAGAGCAGGGCAGCGCGTGGTACAGCGTGGGCATCCACCCCTGGAACACCGACCGGCCTGTGACCGAAGAAACTTGGGCCGAGCTCGAGCGCAAACTTCAGGACCGGCGCGTCGTGGCTGTGGGCGAGTGCGGACTTGATGCCTTGCGCGGGGGTGATGAATCGGCTCAGGAGGAAGTGTTTCTTCGACAGGTACAATTGGCCGAAAAATATGACATGCCATTGATCATTCACTGTGTCCGTCGTTTTGGTCGCCTGCTCGAGCTCCGTCGCCAGCACAGAGCAGGGCAGTGGGTCGTTCATGGTTTCCGTGGCAAACCCGAACTTGCCCGTCAACTCGCAGCTGCCGGAATTGCAATCTCTCTGGGGCCCGGCATGCCGCGTGAAAAATACACCGGTGTGCCCGACGCGATGATTTATCGCGAAACCGATGCATGAGCCGTTTTTGGCCCTCTGAGAAGCCCGTTTTTCTCGTATTGGTGCACGTGCGCTGATTTTTTGTGGATTCTCAGGCGTGCAAAAATAACATAAGTAATTATCAACCAGTATTATACGCCCGTTTTGAGTGCAATGATTTCCGTTTAATCTACGCGGATTTTCTTCATTTTTTCGTAATTGCAAAAAAAATCTTATATTTGCATGTAAATTACGCAAGTATGACAGCTGAATTCCAATGGCTTGCTGAGGGAGTGATGCTCCCCGACCTTGACTTTGCAAAACTTGAACAGTGGATTGCTCAGGTGGCAACTTCGCATAATCGAATCGTCCGTTCGATTAATTATGTTTTCTGCGACGATGAGACAATCCTGCGGGTAAACCGCGAATTCCTTAATCACGATTATTTTACCGACATCATAACCTTCGACTCCTGTACGGGTCGACTGCTGAGAGGTGACATCTACCTCTCGCTGGACACTGTCCGCTCCAATGCAGAGATGCTCGGTCAGCCTTACGACCGCGAACTCATGCGGGTCATCATCCATGGCGTTCTGCACCTCTGCGGCATAAACGACAAGGGCCCGGGTGAGCGTGAAGTAATGGAAGCCGCAGAAAATGAGGCCCTTGCACTCCTTTTTAATTGATTTAAACTATGCAATATAATTTCGACGTTATAATTGTGGGTGGCGGTCACGCAGGTTGCGAGGCTGCACATGCCTCAGCAACCATCGGCGCCCGGACGCTCCTGGTGACGATGGATATGAACAAGCTGGCCCAGATGAGTTGCAATCCTGCCGTGGGCGGTATTGCAAAGGGGCAGATAGTACGCGAAATTGACGCCCTCGGGGGCATGATGGGAGTTGTCACCGATCGGACATCCATCCAGTTCCGCATGCTCAACCGCAGCAAAGGTCCGGCCATGTGGAGCCCGCGCGCACAGGCTGACCGCAACAAGTTCTCAGCCGAATGGCGTAATATCCTCGAGCATACACCCAACCTGAGTATGTGGCAGGGAAATGTGGACCACCTCTTGTTTGACAACGACGGAAACTTGGCCGGAGTTGCGACGTTCGAAGGTGCCGAGTTTTACGCCAAAAGGGTAGTGCTGACCAACGGAACATTCCTTAACGGACTGATGCACATCGGGCGCGTCAAGTTCGAAGGGGGGCGTATTGCAGAACCGGCCGCTCACGGCCTGACGGAGCAATTGAAAAGTCTCGGTTTCGTTGCCGACCGTATGAAAACCGGTACACCGGCACGTATCGACAGCCGTACAATTGATTTTTCGAAAGCTGAAGTTCAGTACGGCGACGACGATTTCCACCATTTTTCATACCTCCCCGACGAACGGTCCAAGCTCCAACAGCGACCCTGCTACATCGTCTACACCAACGAAAAAACCTGCGAAATTCTCCGAGAAGGGTTACCCGACTCGCCACTTTACAATGGCCAGATACAATCTATCGGCCCGCGCTATTGCCCTTCAATCGAAACTAAAATTGTAACCTTTGCCGACAAGACCCAGCACCAGCTTTTCCTCGAACCCGAGGGAGAAACTACAACGGAGTTTTATGTAAACGGCTTCTCGTCGTCAATGCCCATGAACATACAGATTGCGGCATTGACTACCGTCCCTGCACTGAAGGATGTGCAGCTCTACCGTGCCGGTTATGCGATTGAATACGACTTCTTCGACCCAACGCAACTGAAACATACACTTGAAACAAAACCGATACCAGGACTCTATTTCGCCGGTCAGATTAACGGAACAACTGGTTATGAGGAAGCAGCAGGGCAGGGGTTGGTAGCCGGTGCCAACGCCGCTTTGGCCGCAATCGGAAAAGAGCAGTTTACCCTCGGGCGCGACCAGGCGTACATTGGCGTGCTTATTGACGACCTCGTCAATAAGGGTGTCGACGAACCCTACCGAATGTTCACATCAAGGGCAGAGTACCGTATTCTTCTCCGTCAGGACGATGCCGATATGCGTCTTACGCCGTTGGGACATCGAATCGGTCTGGCAAGCAATGAACGCTACGAACTGATGGAGCAAAAGAAGGAGCTCCGTGATAGAATTATCGAACTTGCTCGCGAAACATCAGTACGTCCCGACCAGGTTTCCGCACTCCTTGATGAAAAAGATTCCGCACCTCTGCGCCAGGGTGTCAAACTATATGACCTTATCCAACGACCACAACTCACAATGCTGGAACTGGCCGAGTATGTACCTCAACTGAAGAAGCTCGTGGAAGACTTGCCGGACAACCGACGCGATGAAATTGTTGAGGCCGCAGAGATTCTTATAAAGTACCAGGGCTACATCCAACGAGAACAACAGAATGCCGACAAACTCCGCAGACTCGAAGAAGTGCGCCTCCCCGACTCGTTCGACTACAACGCCATCACTTCACTCTCAACCGAAGCACGTCAGAAACTGACCAAACACCGGCCAGCAAACATCGGTTCAGCGTCCAGAATCCCGGGCGTTTCGCCTGCCGACATAAACATACTATTATTACTACTTAATAGATAGGCATTGTTCCACGTGGAACAATCGTGTTTCAACTAACCGACAATCAACAACTTAAATCATAACACAATGGAATACATCAAATCACGCATCCGCGACGTGAAGGATTTTCCCACCAAGGGAATCATCTTCAAGGACCTCACCACGGTGTTCAAGGATCCTCGTGCGCTTCATATCATCGGTTGGGATCTTTCCCAACTCTACCGCGACAAGGGTGTGACCAAGGTGGTTGGTATTGAGTCGCGCGGATTCATCGGCGGCTCTATCCTCGCCTACGAAATCGGCGCCGGCTTCGTACCCGCCCGTAAACCCGGCAAATTGCCTGCCGACACTATCCGCCAGGAATACGCCAAGGAATATGGCACGGATGTGATTGAGATCCATCGCGACGCTATCACTCCCGACGACATCGTTGTGCTACACGACGACGTCCTCGCAACCGGCGGCACCATGGCCGCTGCCTACGCCCTGGTGAAGTCGCTCAACCCCAAGAAAATCTACATCAATTTCATCATTGAACTCTCCGCACTCAACGGTCGCGCAAACCTCCCCGCCGACGCTGAAGTGACATCGCTGATCACCTACTAATCCTCCGCACCCCATATCTCAAGCGCCCCGCCACAAGCGGGGCGTTCTCTTTTGCGGAAAGCCGCGGAGCGGCGCTGTTGTGAATAACCCCTGGCGCAGCGTAGCGGAGCCTGGGACGATAGACCCATCCCGAAATGGAACCCCGGAGCGGCGATGCCTCAAATACTATTGGCAACGGGAGTTTTTTTTTGCACTGAACTTTAGGCTTGCCGGGCTTGTTATGTATTTACAAACAATCTCACCCTAAAATTTAAGTATATGGACATCCAGGCAATCCTCGGCCAGCTCACCGCCAAATTCGGCAACTCTTTCGACGTTTCGAAAGTCACCGACGTTCTGAAGTCGCTCGACCTCAAGAACCTTTCTTTCTCCGATATCGTGTCAAAACTGACTGCCAGCGGTTTGCTGAGCAACGTCAACATGGACGATATGAAAGAAAATGTAATCGACAATCTCAAAAGCAAGGCCGGCGGTATGCTCGGCGGAATTTTCGGCAAATAACCCTCGGGAATAAACAATACACAGGCAGTCGGAGCTCCCTCCGGCTGCCTGTTCGTTATGGCCAGCCCACAGTCTCCGTTTTGCTGGAAATCCACCGTAGTCGTAGGGTATGTCTCTGCTCATCGCTCACCGCATGCCGGCTTGGGCTGTTTGCTCAATATGTACAGGGCAGGGGATTTGTGAGGTTAGGAACAAATTGCTATATTTGCACACGATAACTCCTTGACCCATGAAAACACCCAAAATCATTATCCCAATTCTTGCTCTTCTGGCTCTCCTTTGTTCCTGCACTCACACCCCGACGCCTCCCGAGGGAATGCTGCGGCACAATTTGAAGGAGTACCGCTACTATATCGACTATCCGAAAGGTGAGTGTGATGTGTCCACCGAACGGAACGGCGGCGTCAACGTCTTCACCATAGCCAGCCATAACAACGATTATATCGTGGACGTGCTGGCGCTCAATGCCGGCGACGAAAATCGTTATAAATTCGATAAATACGCAACCCTGGACACAGCCTATTTCACGAATCTCCCCGCCCCGTACGCATCCGCGAAAGACTGGTGGTCGGACAACATTACCCGGCAATATCACCTCACGGATAACATCGACCTCAAAACCGTCAGCATCTATGGCGGCGACAATATCTATTGCCTGTTCATGCGGTATACTCCCGACGGAGAGGCCCCCGCCCGGGCCATCGCAGAGTCATTCCGCACCTCTTCCGGGCGGGGATTCCGGAACTTCTGCGACCGCAAACTCATGGGTCTCATCGGCGACAATATATTCACTTCTATTTTGAGCTACGTGGCCTTCACGCTCCTTTTCACAATCGTATTCTGGTGGTGCGGGGCAGCCGTTATGGATCTTTCCAAGAGCCAGCCGGTTAATGTGATTCTCTTTGTGGCGTTCCTGTTCCTGTTCGGACTCTTTGCGCTCTACGACCATTTCTTAGGTTATTGGTACGGCCACGAAAACCTGTTCACGGTGATTTTGTCGTACGTCCTGATGTTCTTCGGCGATGATTAAGCGGACCCTTTGCACGCTTATTTTGTGCGCCGCCTCGGCCGCTTCGTCGGTGGCTGACTCACCCGTGGATTCGATTTTTCAGAGCGGAGTAGAGCACTACCGCCTCGGCGACTACGAGGGAGCATTGCCGCCGTTCAGGCAGGTCTACGACGCATTCCGAGCCGACTCAACCGTGAGCACCCAGAAAGTGATATATGCCGGCATGTGGGTGGGCAGTTGCCTGTGGAAAACTGGCCGTGAGGAGGAACTCTTCGATGACCCCGTGGCTTCGATATATTATTACTGCGCCCCTGTCGACTACCGCCTCATGGCCGAGGCCGACTCCCTTTCGACCCTCGGCAAGGCCCTCTTCGCCGACTATCGTTCCGAGGAGGCTGTCCAGGTGTTTCAGCAGCGGGCCAAGGTCTTGGAACGTGTGCTCGACCCAAACCACATCTGGGTGCAGAACAACCGCTCCATTTTGGGCGATTACTACAGCGCGATGGCTAAGGACACGGAGGAAAAAATCACGCAGAATTACAATGAAATCGGGCGTGAAGACTATGAAGCCGCCATCCACCGGGAGGACTCACTCTACCGCCTCTCCACAAGGATGCTCGAAGAATACCTGGCCAACACCGAGCCGGTGCACCAATATAATTATGCCTTCTTCGACGACGATTTCACCACTCTGGCCGACAACTACATGGCCCTCAAACGCCTCGAGGAGGATCGCGACAAGGTCAACAAATTCAACCGCCCGGCCATGATGAATTATGAGGCCGACAGTACTGCCGAGGCCCGCTACAAGGACGTGGTCAACGACTCGGAGTTGCTGCGCTTCGTGGAGGCTGTGACGGAAGGCGATTTTGGTAATACCGAGTCCCGCTGGGGCGACAAGGCCGTCAATCTGCGACGCCACCAGGCCGGGCGCTACCTCGAATTTGGCGACACTCTCGGCTGGTTGCGTGGGCAATATTTACTCGGAGGACTGCTCACCCGTGTAGGACGCCACGCCGAGGCCATTGAGGCTTACCGCCATATGACAGACCACGGATTTTTATCGGACTTTGCCATGGACATGATTGGTTCCTGTTACTATGAACTCAAGGATTACCCGGCAGCCATCGGGGTGTCGGAGCAGATTCTGACCAATCCGGACACCCATTACATCGCAACTATCCAGGCCTTCCGGATTCTCCAAAGTCTGTATTCCATGGAAGGCGACATCAGCCGCTACGGCGACGCGCTCGTCAGTGCTTACGCAACTATCTGCAAAGAGACGCCCCTGACAGCCGAGAGTGTGTCGCAACATATGTCCGACCATTACCTTGCCGGGAAGGTTTTCCTGCGCATGTTCAATCACACAGGCAATCGGCGCTACCTGGAGCAGGCAACATCCATTTTCGAGCAGTGCGCCGCACTGGCGAGCGACGAGTTTCAGAATCAGTACGACCTGATGCTGGCGCAGTGCTACCTCGCAGCGTCCGACCTCTCCCGCTTCGACTCGCTGTTGCGTAAGATTTTCGAACGCGACAAAGAGCTCGTGCTGGGCTCGTTCCGATATGCCGTCAAGGAGCAGCGCGAGCGAATCTGGCGCAATTACTACGATAAATATATGACTTGGCTCAATGCCTATACCATCCTCGGCGACGAAATCGACTCGCCCCTCGGCTATGATATTCTCCTGTTTACCAAGGGGTTACTCCTCCAATCCGACGCCCTGTTCCAAAACCGGCTCAACCGTTACGCCGCAGCGCATCCCGAGGCCGAATTCGACTTCACCGGCGACGCATATAAGGAGCGCGAGGTCCTGCTGGCGCTTAACGAGGACGGGTATAACGATGTGCTGAACGTTAGCTATAAGGCTGTGCAACAGCATCTTAACCCCGGCGATGTGGCTGTTGAATTTTACTCAGTGGCCAACGATGACGGCGAGCGGTATTATGCCTATGTCCTGCAGCCCGGAAGCGGTCTGCCAACGCGCATTCCTTTGTTCAAATCGGCTGATTTAGAGGATATTGACGTGGAAGATATATACGAATCGATGGCCTTCAGTGCTCTTGTGTGGCGCCCGTTGGAGCCATTTCTAAAGGATGCCGTCAATATCTACTTCTCCCCTGCCTCAGAGCTCTACAACGTCGCCATCGAGAACCTCCCGCATTATGCCGCCGACGGACTCATGTCCGACTACCACAACCTCTACCGCCTGTCGTCGACCCGCGAGTTGGTGACCGCCCTCGAAGAGTCATCCGGCACATCGGCCTCACTTTTCGGCGGCCTGGATTACGACGCCGGCGTGGAGACCTTGGAGCGCGATGCAGCCGAACATCCCGCACGCCGTCGGAGCGTGGAGCACGCCGCGGTGGATTCTCTGCACCTTCGCAACGGTGTGGATCTTTTGCCCGGAACGATGCTCGAAGTTGAGAACATCGGCGCGGCCCTTGCTCAGGCGGACCGCCAAACCGATGTGCACACGGGCACTGTCGGCACCGAAGGCGCCTTCAAGGACCTCTCCGGCGCGGGCCGGAACCTCATCCACATCGCCACCCACGGCTTCTACTGGACCGAGCACGAGGCGCAGCGGGCCAAGGACCTTCGATTCCTCGAAGCGGCGTCCGACAATGATGCCGAGGACAGGGCTCTGACCCGCTCGGGACTCCTCTTTGCCGGAGCCAACAATGCACTGGAGGGTAAACCGCTGCCCCCCGACATTGACGACGGCATTCTCACGGCCATGGAGATTGCCCGCATGGACCTCAGCGGGGCTGAAATCGTAGTCCTCTCAGCCTGCCAGACGGGCCTTGGGGAAATCCGCGGCGACGGTGTCTTCGGCCTCCAGAGAGGCTTCAAAAAAGCCGGCGTCCGGTCCTTGCTCATGAGCTTGTGGGAAGTGGACGACCGGGCCACCCAGATGCTCATGACCGAGTTCTACCGCGCCTACCTCACCGGCCTGTCCAAGCACAGCGCCCTGCGGGAGGCTCAGAGGGCAGTGCGCGCCCGCTACCCCGCGCCGCAGTTCTGGGCCGCATTCGTGCTCCTGGACGCCGTCCGCTGAAGTTCATCCACCATGCCCGGCCATTGAATCATACGGGAGTATAACGAAAACAGACAGCCGGTTGGGGCTGTCTGTTTGATGGAGCGGCAAACGAGGCTCGAACTCGCGACCCTCAGCTTGGGAAGCTGATGCTCTACCAACTGAGCTACTGCCGCAGCTTGTTGGTGCAAAGGTACGCGTTTATTTCCTTTTTGCCAAATATTTTTTCAATTATTCGAGGCCTTCTACATAATCCATCGCCATGTAGTGTTCGCGCGGATGGTTGCAGGCGGGGCATTTTACAGGGGGTTCGGTGCCCTTGAATTCATATCCGCATACGAGGCACTTCCACACGATTTCGTGGTCGCGTTTCCATACGGTGCCGTCCTTTACCTGCTTGAGGTAGTGCAGGAAGCGGCGACGGTGTTCGTTCTCGATGGTTGCGATGGCTTCGAAGTGTTCGGCGATGTCGTCGAAACCTTCTTCGCGGGCCACAGCGGCGCTCTTGCGGTAGAGATCCACACCTTCGGACTCTTCTTCAGCGGCGGCGATGGCGAGGTTTTCGGCCGTGGTGCCGATTACGCCGGCGTCTACGTCGACGGTTGCGGGAACCTTACCTCCCTGGAGGTATTTGAAGAAAATCTTGCAGTGGTGGAGTTCGTTGGCGGCGGTTTCGTTGAACACGCGTGCAATGGGGAAGTAGCTTTCCTTGGTTGCCTGCTGGGCATAGAAAGTATAGCGGGTGTAGGCCGTGGATTCAGCAATGTATGCTACGACGAGATTTTTTTCGGTCTGAGTGCCTTTGAGGCTTTTTACGGGAGTTGTGTCAGCCATGATTCTTGTTATTAGGGAGTTTTATATTAGTTTTTATAAATACAACCATCGTGGTTGGGTAATGTTCAAAAGTATGCGAAAAAAATCACGTTGAAAAAATCCGTAGGCCGGCAGATGCCGCGGCGAAGGTGGTTTCACCTCATTTAACATACACACGCGTGATATGTGGGGAAATTTTTTTAATTTTGTAGGCTAAAATGGAAAAAGGTACAATTATACTCTTCCCGTCGTTGATGGCTCCGGTGGCGCCGTCGGAAGTTCTTCCGGCGCGTAACCTCGAGTTGGTGCGCTCGGTCCGCTATTTTGTGGTCGAGGAACTGCGCACGGCCCGGCGCTTCCTCAAGGCCTGCGACCGCGGCATAGTCATCGACGACCTCCATTTCGAGGTGCTCAACGAGCACACGGCCCCCGAAGCCGTAGAAGCCATGCTGGCCCCCGCCCTGGCCGGTCACGACATCGGCGTCATCAGCGAGGCGGGCTGTCCGGCCGTCGCCGACCCCGGTGCAGACCTGGTGGCCCTGGCCCAGCGCAAGGGCTTGTCGGTGGTGCCTCTGGTTGGACCCTCCAGCATCCTCATGGGCCTTATGGGGTCGGGTTTCAACGGGCAGAGTTTCGCCTTTTCAGGCTATCTCCCCATCGACGCCAAGGCTCGCAGCGCAAGACTCAAGGAGATGGAGCGGCGCATTCGAATCGAGCGTCAGACCCAGATTTTCATCGAGACGCCCTACCGCAACAACCGCCTCATCGCCGAGCTGTGTGCCGCACTCCCCGCCGACATGCTCCTGTGCGTGGCCAGCGACATCACCGCTCCCGACCAGAGCATCCGCACCCTCCCGCTGAGGCAGTGGAAAGCCGAAAAATATAATTACGACAAACGTCCAACCATCTTTTTGCTGTACCGTTAGAGATGAGTCGCCGTCGCCAGAAACGCAATCAGGAACTGTACTGGGAGAACCGCCCCGGGCTGTTCGACGTGGCCGGCTCCGAAGAGGAGTCGGACCTCTTGCGCCCCATGGAGGACTCCGCCCTGGCAAAGGAGGAGCGCATGCGCTTCATCTCCTTCGGCTCAGGTTCGAGCGGCAACTGCGCCTATATCGGCACCCCCTCTTGCGGTGTGCTCATCGACGCCGGGGTCGATAATCACTACGTCCTGGACCAGCTCGCGCAGAACAGCATCGATATGGACACAATCCGTGGCATCCTCCTCACCCACGACCACGGCGACCACGTGCGCTACGCCTACTCAATCCTCCGCCGCTTCCAGCATATGCGCCTCTACGCCACACCCAAGGCCCTGAACGGACTCCTGCGCCGCCACAACACCTCCCGCCGCATCCGCGACTACCACACGCCCATCTTCAAGGAATTCCCCTTCGAGCTCGGGCCCTTGAAAATCACTCCCTTCGAGACAAGCCACGACGGCACCGACAATGCCGGATTCTTCATCGAAGGCGCCGGAACCACCTTCGTAATCACCACCGACACGGGCACCATCACCTCGCGCTCCGACTTCTACATGCGTCAGGCCGAGTACCTGATGATCGAGAGCAACTACGACGCCGAGATGCTGCGCAAGGGCCCCTACCCCCAGCACCTGAAGGCGCGCATACTCTCCACCACCGGGCATCTGGACAACGCCGACACCGCCCGCTACCTGGCCGCAATCGCCCCCGGAAGCAAGCTCCAGCGCGTTTTCCTCTGCCACCTGAGCCAGGACAACAACACCCCCGACATCGCCCTGACCACTGTGGCCCAAGCCCTCGAACAGGCGCAGGTGGCGGTCAACACCGGCGCCGAGTCGCTCTCCGACGACCGTCTCCGCGTCCACGTCCTCCCACGTTCCGAGGCCTCTTATCTTTATGTACTAAAACCCTCAAACTCCAGTCATGAGCAATAATATCTCCAACCCACAGTCACCGGCCAATTCGCCCTCCAACGCCAAACCCGCGGAGCAGTCAGGAAGAAGTTTCGCCGACCGCGTCCGTTCCACACGCCCCACACGCTGGGTGCGCTTCGCCGTGGTGGCGCTCCTGTTCCTGGCCTGGGTTGCCTGGATGCAGCGCTGGTGGCTGGCAGTGTTCGTAATCCTCCTGTTCGACATCTACATCACGGGCTACATCCCGTTCACATGGTGGAAGAAGAGCAAGAGCCCGGTGGTGCGCGGAGTCATGAGCTGGGTGGACGCCATTGTCTATGCCCTCATCCTGGTTTATTTCGTGTTCGCCTTCGTGGGCCAGAACTACCAGATTCCGTCAGGCTCGCTGGAGAAGACGCTCCTCACAGGCGACTACCTGTGGGTCAACAAGATGGTCTACGGCCCCCGTGTCCCCATGACGCCGGTCCACTTCCCCCTGGTCCACAACAGCATTTTCGGCCATAAGAGCTACCTCGACAGCCCCTCCAACGAGTACCGTCGGCTCAAGGGCCTGCGCAGCGTGGAGGAAGGCGACATCGTGGTGTTCAACTTCCCCGTGGGCGACACCGTGGCCACGAAGTACGACGAGACAAGCCCCGAGTACTACGACCTGCTGGTGAAGCGCTACGGCCGCGAGGTGGTCAACAGCGACAAGGAGCGCTTCGGCGACATTATCTACCGCCCCGTCGACCGCCGCCAGAACTTCGTCAAGCGCGCCGTGGGCTTGCCGGGCGACCGTATCCGAATCGTCAACGACACCATAGTAATCAACGGGGTGGCCCGTCCCTTCCCCGAAAATGTGCAGTTCAACTACATTTTCTCCACCAATACGCCGCTGACCGACGACCGCATCAAGGAGCTGGGCATCTATCAGAGCGACCTGACCATGATCGACTCCCGGTCCACCAGCCGCGCCAACGTGGGCGCCTTCCTGCCATCGAGCTCCCTGGCGGACTACGTCTATGTGGCGCCGCTGACCGCCGCCATGATTGAGAGCATGCGAACCGAAGGCATCCTCACCGACTGCGTCAAGTGGAACGACATCGCACCATTCCTGGGAAACAACGAAATCCGCTGGTACCTCTTCCCCTTCGCCGAGAACGGCACCTGGGACCTCTCCAACTACGGCGGCGAAACCGGCCTCTGGATACCCAAAAAGGGCGAGACCATAGCCCTCACACCCGAAGACTGGACCATCTACGGCCGCGTAATCCGCAACTACGAGGGTAACACCGATGCCCGCTTCGATCAGGCCTCCGGCAAGGTCTACATCGGCGGCCAGCCTGCCGACAGCTACACCTTCAAGATGGACTATTACTTCATGATGGGCGACAACCGCGACTTCAGTCAGGACTCCCGCTTCTGGGGTTTTGTGCCTGAGGACCATATTGTCGGAACGCCCATGATCGTGCTCGCGTCCCTGGACCAGGAGCGCTCGCTCTTCGACGGCAAGATTCGCTGGAACCGCATCCTCCGCGACGCCAACCCCGACAAATGATCCTGCCCGTCGAGAAATTTCCCCGCGGAGTGGTGGCCATCCTTCCCCCGCGCCTCTTCGCTTCGGCCGGTTACTATGCGCTTATGAACCGCTACGGGCGCGTGGTGGTGGACGCGTCGATGCGCTACGACAAACGTCAAAAGGCCGTCCATCGCTTCGCCATCGCCATCGCCGACCGCTCAGGCTCGCCCGTGCAGCTCACCGTCCCCGTCAGTCGCCCAGCGGGCGCATTTGCCGCCGGCGACCTCCGTTGGGACGCCGTCACAGTCTCAGCCCACGGCCGCTGGTGGGAAACCCTTCCCGAAACACTGGCCACTGCCTACGGGCGTTCGCCGTTTTTCGAGTACTACATCGACCGCCTGATGCCCGTATTCCGCGAGCCCGCAGGGGAGAGCATCACGGCCCTCGACGCCCGGGCCGACGCTATCGTACGCAGCATCCTGAGCCTTGACACCGAGGTGCTCGACGCCGTGCCCCGCGACGCCTCCGAGGTCCACGATTTCCGGCGCACCCCCCTCCCCGACGCCGTGCAGCCCTACTGGCAGATCCACCCCTGCGCCGCCCCCCTGAGCATCCTCGACCTAATCTTCAACGCCGGCCCCGAATCCATCCTCTCCCTCCGCTGACCCCGCAAAAACGACCTTAACGATTCATTTTCGTGAATCGTTAAGGCCGTTGAACTTTGTCAGTACGTAGTTACGGCCAGAATGTCCATGCAGGGTGTGATGTTATGGTTTGGGTGCTGTGCCCACCGGACATCAGCATTGGGGAGATATTGAGCGATGTAATTCCTTACAAGCGATAAATCGCTTATCTTTAGTTTAGAAGGGTCCGCATGAATCACAAAAATTGCCTTGGTTGCGTTGTCGGCATCAATTTCAGTAGGGTTAAGACCTTGAAGCACCTGAGTGATATCTACCCCTTCGGAGATATCGAATGCAACATAAGTAGCCCCACGAAGCAAATGGTCAACGTCAAAGTCATCAATTGCAATGAGCGCCTCATCTGATCCTTCAAGGATAAGCTCTCTGATAGAGCTGGCGTTTTCTGCGTCAAGATAGAATTTCATTGTGGATAGGAGGTATTTAATATTTTGTCAGGACTTAGCCACTCGGCTTTGACACAGCCAAGCAGTCGGGCACATTTATAGGCATCCTTAAGGGTGAGAACGGTATGTGCGTGATAAGCGTCTTCTCCGTTGATGATGCTTGGTTCGAGTACTAACGCCAAATCAGGCTCGTAGTCAACCCCTAACCGCAAGGGGATTAACCAACAAATTTTGTCGGTTTTCTTGTTCCAGAACGGCACCGCCTCATCAATATGATTTTTCAAATTCGAGATAGTGTCCTGAATACTCCCCATAAGCAGGAGTCGCAGGAAATTTTTGCATCGGCCAATAACTTCTGCATCGGTGAGAGCCTCAGAGTCGCCGGCAATCAATGACGACTGGCGAAGAAATTGGAGCAAGTCTTGAGGAAAGCGGTGATAACGTTCGTCTAAAATATGGCCGAATTCCGGTTCAATGTGTAGATTTGGGTCGAACGTTGAGGTCTCATAGCAAACCATCTGTGGCGTTTGGTTCCCAAAGGTGCGCATAAATCCCTTTCCGTCATGGCTACTTCTGAGAATGAAGAATATGAAAGGTGTGTTGTCCGTGTAGCCCCAGACACAATAAATGGAATCATTATTTGAATTAAACAAACCGGTGTGGAAGAACTCGACCTTACCCGAACTGAGAACTTTCCCTTCAGCCGCTGCTTTGTGGCGGGTGTAACGGATGTAATTGCTAAATACACAGTAATCGTCAAGCCCTTTCAGATTATTCTCTGAACATGTTTTAAGGGCAAGTTCCGGGGTGAGATTGTTATATACAAAATCGTCAAAATCCATGAGGGGTCTTGAGTTGGAGAGAATGGGGCGGACGCATTTGACATTGGAGTCATTCGGATAGATTTCAAAGAATTGTGGATAATCGTCAATCATTCGTTCAAATTTGCCATATCCGGCCCATTCGGAGGGTGTCAGACCATTCTCATGAAGTGAAGCAATGCGGGAAGCAACTTTGGCTACTTTAGCTTCACCATCTTGTTCGATTAAAAAATTGACTTGTCTCCGAAGTACATCAATTTGGTGTCCTGTAAGGTTACTCATTAGTTTGCAAATATTTTAATGATTAAAAAAGTTTAGAGGAGAGAGCGTGAGAATTACTGTTTACGACCGTTCACATAGACCTCACAATCTATGTCATCGTCATCATCGTCATCGTAGCCGTCATGGGCATCGTCGGGAATTTCTCTGCATGGCCAGGTGCTGTCGCAATCCGGGCATACATACTCTACGCCGTCGCAGTAGGCGTTTCCATTTCCACAATTTGGGCATTCTGTTGTCATGTTTTTTTGTTTTTAAATTTGGTGGAGTATATTGCAACGTCCACCGCAATCGGATTCGACTGCGGTGGCAAAGTTAGATTGAATTTCTGAGGTTGAGAAGAAAAGAGTGGTGTTTGTTGAATACCGTATTTAAAATTCCCCCGGGAAGCAATGAGCAAAAGTACTTCCTGTGCTCGGAACCAGGCTCTCTTTGCTTGCGGCAGTGGTATGTCCGACATTCAATTCTTTCCCACGGCGCGATTTAAACATGCTTTTTACCCATATCCAGTCAGGCTTCGTCTTCCCGAACGCCTTTATCAGAAATAGCTTCGCCTCAGCATTTGTGCAAGTGAACTGGTAATGCCCGGTTTCTAACTTTCTTATCAGAGGTGTAAAATCGGGGTATTGAGGATTGCTAAAAGCACAGGCACGTTCCACCTCCTCTACGACCTTAGCAAATGCGTCAGTTGTGGGAGCTTTTGTTGCTGCTTGTGATTGTGTAGAGAGTAAGTGTGTGAAACGTTCAAAAGAGTCGGTTTCACTATCCCAAGAAATATTATTCCCCTTCAGGAATTTCTTAAACTGCTTGAAAACTTTGTTTTCTAAGTCCGCTACAATTTTTCCCATGCTTTCGTCAGGCTCTTTTCTCACCCATGAAATCCAAAATGTACCATCGTAGTCGTTGTTTGTCGATTTGTGGCGATGGGAGTGCCCGGCAGTGTGACCCCGTTTTGGGATGTTATCTATGTAGTCGAACCACTGGTCGCTGAGTTTTTTGGCGCTTTGCGAAAATTCCTTGGTTGTGCTGGGAGAATCCGATAGGGCTTTTATGCCGTAATAAATCTCTACATCGGGTTTCAATATCGCGTACTCCACCAGAAATTCAAAAGTTATACCCTTTATGCGCAAGGTTGCCATTTTGCACATTAAATGTTGAGGCTCGAAACGTCCCGGATTTGTGTATTCATGGATAAAACCTCGAATGTCTTTTGGGAAAGGCGATAAAGCCCAAAGCTCATCCAGATGCTCAAAAATAGTTCGGTCTGCACTATATTTCAGCAGTTTGCGAAGATAATCCCGGCAATCGGTATCGAAATTGTCGGGCAGAGCAGGATCCTCGCTTAGCTGCAACATGAGTTTGCAGTATTCCAGTGAGGAATTAATGGTCAATGTCTCAGTGGAAGGACTGATATAATTCATATTATTCCGTTGGTTTGCGTCTACAAATATAGTACAAGATTTCCATGCGGGCAAGAATTTAAAACAGATTGAGATATACCCCCTCCGCGCTCTTTGCGAGAGACGGTACTGCACAAAATGCCGGTCGCCGTGGCAGGAATTTTTGTTAATTTGGCGACTTTTCTTTGACGTCGCCGAAATTTGGTGTAATTTTGTGGCTTAATTAATAAGGTACATCTATGGGAGGATTTTTTGGGGTAGCGGCTGAGCATCCTTGCCGCACCGATTTGTTCTACGGAGTTGACTACAACTCCCATCTCGGCACACGCCGTGCGGGTATGGTGACATACGACCGCACTCAGGACCGCTTCTGCCGCTCTATTCATTCAATCGAAAGCACGTATTTCCGCACCAAATTCGAGGGCGACCTGGACAAGTTCGAGGGCGACATCGGCATCGGCGTAATCTCCGACACTGACCCTCAGCCCATTGTGTTCAACTCCCATCTGGGCAAATTCGCAATCGTAACGGTGGCGCGCATCTGCAACATGGAAACCCTGGAGAAAGAACTCCTCGAATCCGGCGCCCACTTCGGTGAACTCTCGCAGGGACGCACCAACCAGACGGAACTCATCGCGCTGCTCATCAATCAGGGCAAGACCTTTGTGGAGGGCATCCGGAATGTATATAATAAGGTTAAGGGCTCATGTTCGATGCTGATTCTGACCGACCACTCCGTCATCGCCGCCCGCGACAAGCTCGGTCGCACCCCTATCGTGCTGGGCCACAAGGACGGAGCCTATGCGGCCACCACCGAGAGCACCGCTTTCCCCAACCTGGACTACACCTACGTGCGCGACCTCGGACCCGGCGAGATTGTGGAGCTTACCGCCTCGGAGCTCAATGTGCTCTCGGAGCCCCTGCCCGAGATGCAGATATGCTCGTTTATGTGGGTCTACTACGGCTTCCCGACCTCAAGCTACGAGGGACGCAATGTAGAGGAAGCGCGTTTTGCCTCGGGCTGCGCCATGGGCGAGACCGACCCCACGGAGGTAGACTGCGCCTGTGGTATCCCCGACTCCGGCGTGGGCATGGCCTTAGGATATGCCGCCGGCCACCATGTGCCCTACCACCGCTGCATCAGCAAATACACGCCCACATGGCCCCGCTCGTTCACCCCTTCGAATCAGAGCATGCGCAACCTCGTGGCCAAGATGAAGCTCGTCCCCAACAGCGCCATGCTCAAGGGCAAACGCGCCCTTTTCTGCGACGACTCCATTGTGCGCGGAACCCAGCTCAACGACAACGTCAGCGAGCTCTACCGCGGCGGAGCCAAGGAGGTGCACATGCGCATCGCTTGCCCGCCACTCATCTATGGCTGCCGATACCTGAACTTCACCTCCTCCAAGAGCGACATGGAACTCCTCACCCGGCGCGTCATCGAGGAACTCGAAGGCTCGCCCGACAAGAACCTCGACCTCTATGCAACCACAGGCACGCCGCAGTATGAAGCCTTGGTAGAGAAAATTCGCGAGCGCTTCGGCCTCACATCCCTCAAATTCAACCCCCTCGAAACCCTCGTAGAATCCATAGGACTGCCCAAGTGCCGGATATGCACCCACTGCTTCGACGGCACCTCCCACTTCTAACCACAAAGCGCCCGCAAGGCGCTTTTTTCTTGCCCATGCCCTGCCCACATCGGGCTGCCTCAAGATAAATCCCGATTAATCAAGAAGGCCCCCGCGCAGCCCACATCGGGCTGCCTCAGGATAATCCGGTTGCCCATCCCACATCGAGCTGCCTCAAGATTAGTCTCGATTAATCAAGATAAATCCCGATTAATCAAGAAACCCCCTCCGCGGAGCCGCCCATATCCCCACAAAAACACCCCCGAAAATGTTACAAATCGCCCGTAACACCCCCGCTGTAACAATAATGTAACAAAATTGTGGGTGTGTAAGGCTTTGATTAGCAATTTTTTACATCGTAAATGTGAGAAAATTTGTTGCATTCACATTCGTTAACATTTAAAAATTTGCTGCCCGGCGCAGGCTCTATAAATTTGCAGTGTCGGAAGCAAACACCGGCATTCAAAAACGAACATTCATCCCTTAAAAACTAAGCAATATGACAACTTCTTCTTTCCAGTCCAACCTCATGTCTCTTCAGGCTAATCTTCTGAACTTCGCGTACATGTTGACCTCCAACCGCGACGATGCCTACGACCTGCTCCAGGACACAACGCTCAAGGCGCTGGACAACGAAGAGAAGTATGCCGAGAACACCAACTTCAAGGCATGGGTCATGACCATCATGCGCAATATCTTCATCAACAATTACCGCCGCAGCCAGCGCACGGCCACCGTTGTTGACACCACCGATAACCTCTACCTTATCAACCTCTCGAGCGAGTCGACCCTCGAAACACCGGAAGATGCTTTCGGCGCCAACGAGATTACCTCTGCCATCAATGAGATGGAGGACGACTACCGCATCCCCTTCTCGATGCACGTTCAGGGTTACAAGTACAACGAAATCGCCGAGAAGATGAACCTGCCCCTTGGCACCATCAAGAGCCGCATCTTCTACGCCCGCAAGCAGCTCCAGACCCGCTTCGCAGACTACCGTTGATTGGTTTATAAGATTAAAAGATTATGAGATTAAAAGATTATAAGATTATAAGACTAATCGGGTAATCAGACCATAAGAAAGCTTCCCTGCTTAATCTCTAATCTCTCATCTTTTAATCCCTCATCTCTCATCTTTTAATCCCTCAACTCTTATCTTTTAATCCCTCATCTCTCATCTTTTAATCCCTCATCTCAAATCTCCCATCTCTAACCTCTTAA
>CAYNHP010000029.1:0-5311 GCA_964397235.1 uncultured Bacteroides sp.
GGGTTTGGGTAATCGGGATTTTTTTATTACTTTTGTGCTTAAATTGTTTCAGATTGAATGATTGAACGCATTGTAATACTCGATACTGTTGACCCTCAGACCTTTTACGGGGTCAATAACTCCAATATGCAGCTGATAAAGAACCTGTTTCCGAAGCTGCGCATTTCGGCCCGGGGGTCGGTGATCCGCGTCATCGGCGAGGACCGGGAGACGTCGGATTTTGAGTCGAAAGTGAAGGCTCTGGCCGACTATGTTGAAAAATACAATTCATTGCCGGAAGAGGTAATCATCGACACCATCAAGGGCGCGGCTCCCAAGGAGCGCAAGGTTGACGGTGCCATCATTTTCGGCATCAACGGCAAGCCTATCAGCGCCCGCACGCCCAACCAGGCCAAACTGGTGCAGGAATTTAACGAAAACGACCTGACCTTTGCGCTGGGTCCGGCGGGTACGGGTAAGACGTACATCGCCATCGCCCTGGCTGTCCGTGCACTCAAGAACCGCGAGGCGCGCAAGATTATCCTGAGCCGCCCCGCCGTGGAGGCCGGCGAGAAGCTCGGCTTCCTGCCCGGCGACATGAAGGATAAAATCGACCCCTATCTGCAGCCGCTCTACGACGCGCTGGAGGACATGATTCCGGCCGTGAAACTGCGCGAGTACATGGAGAGCAAGGTGATTCAGATAGCGCCGCTGGCCTTTATGCGCGGCCGGACCCTCAACGACGCCATCATCGTGCTGGACGAGGCGCAGAACACCACCACCCACCAAATCAAGATGTTCCTCACCCGCCTGGGCATGAACGCCAAGATGATTATCACAGGCGACGCCACCCAGATCGACCTCCCTCACCGCACCCAGAGCGGCCTGCTTCAGGCGCTCCGCATCCTGGACAAGGTGCCGGGCGTGGGCAAGGTGGAGTTCGGCAAGAAGGACATCGTGCGCCACTCGCTGGTGCAGCGCATCGTCGAGGCCTACGAGCAATTCGACAAAGAGGAGGCCGAGCGGGCTGCCGCTGAGAAGGCTGAGACTGAAATCGACCTTATTGATAACGAAACTACAGATCTGTAACCAATATGACACTGACTAAAACCGATTTTCATTTCCCCCGCCAGACGGCAGTTTACCACGGCAAGGTGCGCGATGTTTACACTATTGCCGACGACCTGTTGGTGATGGTAGCCACCGACCGTATTTCCGCCTTCGACGTGATTCTGCCCGAAGGTATTCCCTATAAAGGCCAGGTACTGAACCAGATAGCCAATTACTTCCTGGATGCCACATCGCAGGCTGTACCCAACTGGAAACTGGCGGAGGTTGACCCCATGGTCACTGCCGGCGTCCGTTGCGAAGGTTTCCGCGTGGAAATGATTATCCGCGGCTATCTGGCCGGCAGCGCATGGCGCGAATATGCCGCCGGAGCCCGCGAAATCTGCGGTGTGAAGCTCCCCGAGGGGCTCAAGGAGAACCAGCGCTTGCCCGAGCCCATCATCACCCCCACCACCAAGGCCGACGAGGGCCATGATATGAACATCTCTGCTGAAGAGATTGTGGCTCAGGGACTTGTGAGCGCCGAGGACTATGCAACTCTCGAAAAATATACCCGCGAGCTCTTCCGCATCGGCACTCAGATGGCGGCTGAACGCGGCCTCATCCTGGTGGATACCAAGTACGAGTTCGGAAAGTATGGCGACAAGGTTCTGCTCATCGACGAAATCCATACGCCCGACTCCTCGCGCTACTTCTACGCCGACACCTATCAGGAGCTCTTTGAAGCCGGGAAACCCCAGCGCCAGCTCTCGAAAGAGTTTGTGCGCCAGTGGCTTATGAGCGAGGGCTTTATGGGCCAGGCCGGCCAGAAGGTGCCGGAGATGACCCCGGCCGTCTGCAAGGAGATTTCCGACCGCTATATCGAACTCTATCAGCATGTTACGGGTAAGGAATTTGTGCCCGCGCCCGAGGCCGATGCCGAAAAACGAATCGAAACCAACGTGCTGGACTTCCTCGCAAGCCTCGACGCCCCCAAGCAGTAACCCCCGGCGCCCATGGGCAAAGTTGAATCCATAAACCCCTACTGCGACGACCACCGCGCCAAAGGCGAGCAGGTGAAGGCGATGTTCGACAACATCGCCCCGGCCTACGACTTCATGAACCGGGCCATGACCTTCGGGCTTGACCGCGTGTGGCTTCGGAGCTTGCTCCGGCGTGCGTGCCAGAGCGCACCTGCACAGGTGGTTGACCTTGCCACCGGCACCGGCGATGTGGCCCTGGCGCTGCGAAAGCGGTTGCCCCAAGCGCACATCACAGGCCTGGACCTTTCGGACGGAATGCTTTGCATCGCCCGGCGCAAGGCCGACCGCATCGGGGTGCATGTGGACTTCGTCCGGGGCGACTGCCTCGCCACGGGGCTGCCCGACAACTCTGTGGACCTTATCACCATTGCCTACGGGGTGCGCAACTTTCAGGACCTGGCGGCTGGCTACCGCGAGATGGCCCGCATCCTGCGCCCGGGCGGCCGGCTGTTTGTGCTGGAACTGGCGCAGCCGTCCAACAAGCTTATGCGCGCCGGCTACCGCCTGTACACCTCCACGCTGGTACCTCTGGCGGGCAGGCTGCTCTCCAAGGACCCCCGGGCTTACTCTTACCTGCCTGAAAGCATCGCCGCCGTGCCCCAACGGGAAGAAATGACCCGCCTGATGGAGGCCTGCGGCCTGACCGACGCCCGCTACAAGGCCCTCTTCCCGGGGGTGTGCGTGCTGTATTCAGCTTCGGCAAAAGCCGGTTTAGAGGTTTAGGGGTTTAGAGGTTTAATTTGGGTTCGTGGTTTAAGGTTTATAGGTTTATTTTATTTTATTGCTAACATATTAATAACCAGTCATATACGATGCGACTCATCACATCATTGCTAATAGCCGCCGGGCTTGCGTGCCCCATAGGAGCGGGAGCGCAGTCGATGTACTTCAACAGCGCCCGCGTGGTGCAGGACGTGGACGGGAAAACGGAGGTGCTCACCGAAGCATCGGAGGCATGGACCCCGGACTCGGCCTGGTTCACGGTGCGCGAGCTGGACGAACTCAGCGCATATCTGGACACGGTGGCCTTCGTGCACGAGGATTCGCGGGTGGGCACCCTGCCGCTGCCGAGAATCATGTTCCTGCCTGCGGTGTACGACCACTTCCGTTTCCGCGACAACAGCAGCCCCTTTACGCCGGACCTGACGGGCAACCCGGCCACCCGCTGGATTGAAGAGGAGATGGCCCTGGCGCGGACCATGGACCGCATGCGCTACGACCTGTTTTTCAACCACCCGGAGGTGGTGCGCTTCAGCGCGGCCGAACTCCCGGAGGCCCCCAAGCAGTACCACGCCGTTATTGACCCCTCCAAGCATACCATTGCCATTGAGGAGCACTTCGAAGCACCCGCAACGCCCACCATCGAGGCCGCGCAGGTGAAGCGCCGCCACTGGATCCGCAAGTTCGACGCTTCGCTGCAGTTCTCGCAGGCTTACATTTCGCCGAACTGGTACCAGGGCGGTACGAACAACCTCAACATGCTCGGACTCCTATATTATAATGTGAAGCTGAACACGGAGTTTCACCCCAACCTGCTGTTTGAAACCACGGCGCAGTACAAGCTGGGCATGAACAACGCCCCGACGGACTCGGTGCACGACTACACGATGTCGGACGACCTGTTCCAGGTCAACACCACCTTCGGTATCAAGGCCGCGCGGAACTGGTACTACTCGTTCACGGGCCAGTTCAAGACGCAGCTCTTCAACTCCTACCCCAACAACAAGCGTCAGCTACAGTCAGCATTCCTTTCGCCGGGCGACCTGACCCTCGGTATCGGTATGACCTACAACTACAAGAAAAAGGCCTTTACTTTCGATGCTTCGATTGCGCCGCTGTCGTACAACCTGAAGACGTGTATCAACAAGGAGCTTGATCCGACCAATTTCAACATCAAGGAGGGTCACAAGGTGTCGCACAACTTCGGTTCGAGTGCCGAGCTGAAGCTCTGGTGGCAGATTGCGTACAACATTTCGTACACCTCGCGCGTATTCATGTTCACCGACTACAAGACTGCTCAGCTCGACTGGGAAAATCGCGTGACCTTCACCATCAACCGCTTCCTGACCACTCAGCTCTATTTCCACGCGCGCTACGACTCGAGCACGCCTCCCTGCGACGACCCCCACTGGAAGAAGTTCCAGCTTAAGGAAATCCTCTCCATCGGCTTCACCTACTCCTTCAGCACCATCTGATGGGCCGGTTAGCCGCCACGATTCTCTTTGCGCTCAATGCCCTTTGGGTGAGCGCTTTGCTGCCCCCTTGCAGCGGTGTCCGTGTGGGTGCCGGTTGCGTGGGGGCGGACTCTATCCGTGGGCCGTGGGAGTGGCGCGGGCAGGATGTGATTTTTGAGCTGAGGCCGTCGGTTTCAGGGGGTTATGATTTCGTGGTGCTGAATTGTGCCGACCCGGATGTGGCTGCGGGTGCTGTCAAGGGCCAGTTGATGCCGCTTGCCGATGAGCATAAGTTCGACCTGCTGCTGGAGCCGTCGTCGGGCAGCGGGAAGCGCAAGCCGGTGCGGGCTTTCATCGCTACTTTCGACCGCGATTGGCGCGGGGTCACCCTGCACAGCTACAACCGCCACCGGACCTTGACGCTGGACCGCCTCTTTCCGTACATTTTCCGCCTTGGGTTCAGCAACACCAACCCGCGGCCAAACGATATCGAGGGTGCGGAGAACTTGAATTTACCCCGCCGGGAGGGGGACATTGTGCTATGAGAGGGTTGCTGATGCTGATGGTTGTGTGTTTCTTAGCCAGCGCTGCCATAGAGGCCCAACGCACGTCGCGCCGACCGCTCATGGTTACGCCTGAGCCTATGACGGGGCAGCCCACGGACACTCTGGTGGGCGTTGCGTCGGATTCGGTGGTTCTTGCCGGCTTCGACAAACCTCTGCGCTCCAGGAAAGAGACGTTTTTCGTGACCAACAACAGCAGTCGTACTATTGAAGAGATGGCTCTGACTCTCAATTACTTTGACTCAAAAGGGCGGCAGCTCCACCATCGGCACCTGCGTCTGAAACGCTTCATCGAGCCGGGTTCGACGGTCAATGTTCAGATTCCGACGTGGGACCGCCAGCAAAGTTTCTACTACGTCCGCTCGGAGGTGCCCAAACGTGTGGAGCAGGCAACGCCATTCGATGTGCGCATCGCCGTTGACACAGTCTTTGTCAGCGGCAAGCCTTGATTTAATGCATAATTCTTGCTTCGCAAGCGCCTAAAGGCGGTAACATAATTCATAAT
>CAYNHP010000029.1:5411-27225 GCA_964397235.1 uncultured Bacteroides sp.
CTTGCTTCGCAAGCGCCTAAAGGCGGTAACATAATTCATAATGCATAATGCATAATTCATAATTCTTTGCAGTGCAAAGCGCCAAAAGGCGATGACATAATTTTTTGCAAGCGTCTTTTGTGGGGTGTTTTAATTTATTGATTATTATGAAGATACTGATACTTGGGGCCGGGAAAATGGGCTCGTTTTTCTGCGATTTGCTTTCGTTTGACCACACAGTGGCCATCTACGACCATGACCCCCGTCGGCTGCGGTTCACCTACAACTGCCGGCGGTTTTCGAGCCTGGACGAGGTGGATGAGTTCGACCCGGATCTGGTCATAAACGCGGCCACGGTGCGCTATACCCTCGATGCGTTCCGCCAGGTGTTACCCCACCTGCGGCCGGATGCGATCCTGAGCGACATAGCGTCGGTGAAGACGGGCTTGCCGGAATTTTACGCCGAGGCGGGGCATCCGTTTGTGTCCACCCACCCCATGTTCGGCCCGACTTTCGCGTCGCTGGCCAACCTTTCCAACGAAAACGCCATCGTTATCAGCGAGGGCGACGAGCGTGGAATCGAGTTCTTCCGGGATTTGTACAAGTCGCTGAATCTCAACGTTGAGGAGTATACTTTTCAGGGCCACGATGAGACGGTGGCCTATTCGCTGTCCATTCCTTTTGCGTCGACGCTTGTGTTCGGTTCGACCATGAAGCACCAGCCTGCGCCGGGCACCACGTTCAAGCGGCATCTGGCCATTGCCAAAGGGCTTATGAGCGAGGACGATTTTTTACTGTCGGAAATCCTTTTCAACCCCCACACCGCCGCACACCTTGACCGCATCAGCGAGTCGCTGACCGAACTCCGCGGCATCATCGAGCGCCGCGACACCGATGCCATGGCCGCCTACCTCAGCCGCGTCCGCGAAAACATCCGCTGAGGATTATATAATCCGGTACATTCTTCGGGTAGAAGAGTATGAGTCGCGGATTGTTTGAAAATGGAAGAGATTGCTGACGTAGAAAAGCAAAGTGTTGTTTTGGTTGATTGCGTCCACTGTTACAAACTGGCACCCGGCTTGCTTGTAATTGGCAAAAGTTACTGAGACTAAGTCAATTATTGCTGTACCGATGCCTTTCTTTTGGTAGGGCTTGCTTACTCCGAGGTGCCCAATATTTATTGCTGGATAGGAGGTTTGACGATTAAAAAAGTTGATACAATCTTCAGTTGTTTCGTATTTTAGGTCGTCAATGAACTCAGCTTTTTCGGTATTACTCGGTATCATAAGAGCGTCATTCATCAACGTGAACGCGGCAATAATCTCGCCTGACGGGAGGTAAGCGCAGTAAGCGGCCAGGTAATGTCGGGAAACACATTCTTTGACTTCGTGGCGGAAGAAGTGATTAAGTTCTTCTACGCCACAGTTAAAGGCAGATAATCGGTGGAAATCTGCCTCAGTCATGAGTCTTATTTGAAAATCAATCTCCAAGGATGGGGTTTTTGCCGCCGCAGTTGGCAATGATTCTTTTTGCGTTTGCTTCAGTGCGAGCCAAATGCTCCTGAAGGCGCTGACGCTCCTCCGCACTGAAATTGTCCTTAAGATGCTTCTCAAGGATATCACGGAAATGGTCGACATCCGACCGATCCATAGGTGGGTTGGGTATTGAGCGTATCATGTCTTACTTAATTTGGGTGGTAAAGATACGATTTTATTTTTATCCTGACAAGCTTTTATTCAATTTTTAGGATTAAACGAGATTAATCCCGATTTTTTGATGTTTATTCGACGAGGACGCGGGAGCGGCCTTCGCCGCAGCGGCGGAGGACTATGCGGGCGTCGATCTGCTCGGCGAGCTCTTCGCGGTGGGATATGACTCCGACGCGGCGGCCGGTCTGACCGGCAATCTGCGGCAACCGGCGCAGGGTGCTCATCACCTGGTCGAGGCTCTTGGCGTCGAGCGTGCCGAAGCCTTCGTCGATGAAGAGGATGTCGACGTTCATGTCGGGCCGGCTCATGGCCGACAGGGCCAGGGACAACGCGAGGGATATCATGAAGCGCTCTCCGCCGGAGAGGACGGTGACGCTGCGGGTGGCGTTGCGGTTGTAGCGGTCGAGCACGAGGATGGAGAGTTGCTCGTTGTCGTCGCTGCACGTAAGGGTGTAGTGGTCAGTGATTTGTTCGAGATAAACATTTGCGTTGCGCAGGAGCGGCCGCAGGATGTGCGACTGCACCAGGGTGCGGAAGCGGGTGCCACCCAACACTGCGTTGAGGCGGTTCCAGCGGTCGAACTCGGCGCTTTGCAGCTCGAAGCGGCGCCTGAGTTCCTCTGCGCTTTGACGGTGTTCGGCGTCGGCGCTGAGCCGGAGGGTAATTGCTCCGCGGCGTTCGTTGAGGTCCTTGTTGCGCTCGGCGATGGGGACGGCACGGAATTCGTCGTCGGCTTGATTGGCGACGTAGAAATCGTTGATTACCTGCGTGTTGTCCTTGATATCGGTGATGGCTTTTTCCATGGCGCTACGGCGTGCGGACGCCATTGAGTGGAGTTCCATCCATTTGTTGCGGATGAATTCGAGGGGTAGGTGAGCCACGTCGTCGCTCTCGGGCGAAGGTGGCGCGGGGGTGATGTCGGACAGAATCGGGCGGAGAGCGGCTGCCGTGCGCGAGAGGGCCTCGAGGGTTGCGGAATCGACGCGGAGGGCGCTTTCGTCGTTGCGCACCTTGTCCAGGCGGGAGTTGAAGTCGTCGGCGTGGATGCGCAGGGTTTCCATGGTCTGTGCAGGATTGTCGGACCAGGCAGGGGCGTAATCGGATAGGGTATCGGATAGGTCGGCCCGGAGGCGGGAGCGCTCGGAGTTAAGCTCGGTTATGGACGCCAACAGGGCTTCGAGCTGCATTTTGGCCGTGTTGAAGCCGGTGGAGGCGGCGGTGAATGCTTTGTCGGCGGTTTTGCGGGCTGCCTCACGGTCGGAGTGCAGTTTCAGCGCCTCATCGATTTGCTTTTGGATTGCCTGAGCGGCATCCATCTGAGCTTTGACAGCGTCGATATCGGCGCGGGTGGCGGTGATTCTGGTGCTGATTTCTGCCTCAGGTTTGTCTTGGTTTTCGATGCCGAGGAGCTCGAATGCGCGGGTTATTTTGGCTGATTCGGCTTCATCGCGCTTGCGAAGGCGCGTGAGTTCGTCCACCTTGGAGCGGAGACTGCCGCGGGCTGAGCTGAGGTCGCTCACGGCCTGGATGCGTGAGTCCTTGGCGGCCTTCAGGAGAGCGGCAAGGCGATTCTTTTCCTGCTCGAGGGGAGACAGGATGCGTGCGAAATCGTCGTCGGCGCAGAGTGCGGCCTGGTCGGTGATGGCCTGGCGGCACAGGGGGCAGTGGGAAGCGTGCTCCTGAGCCATCCGGGCGCGCAGGGCTGTGAAATTCTCCTGCACGCTCAGGTGCATTGTGGTGTAAAGGTCCTCGGCGGCACGGGCTTCACGCTCACGCGCGCTCTCGTCCTCCTTGGCCTTATCTGCCTGAGCGGCAAGGGTTTTGACTTTTGCGCCGAGGGCATCTGTTGCGGCGGAGCATTCGGCTGTCTCGGCGCGGTGGGTGGCGGCTGTCGTGAGGGCTTCGGCGAGGTCGCTGAGGGCTTTGAGGCGGTTGGAAGCAGAGGTGTGGGCCTTGAGCAGACCTTCGGGATCCATTTTCCGGCGCTCGGCAGTGAGACTATCTATCTGCGCCTTGACTTCTTCTACGGCCTTGACGACTTGGCCGACTGCCTTGTCGGTAGCTGCGACTTCGGAGGCAAATCGACTCTGCGCGGCCTCTGCGGCGGGAATGGTGGCTTGTTTTTTAGCGATGTCCTCGCAAAGTTTTGTGTATCGCTTTATGTGCTCGATGATTACCGATGCGTTTTCGAATATCTTGCGTTGCGGCCCCAGGGTGTCGAACCACTTCTTGTCTTCTTCGATTGCGGTGCGACGGGATGCGAGGCGGCCTTCGCGTGCTGCAAGGTCGGAGGCCATGGCGTCGAAAATGCGGCGGAAGGTGGAGAGGTCGGATAGTGCTTTTTCGCGCTCGACAGTGGCTTTTGCCAGGGCTTCTTCAGCGCGTGCGGCGGCCTCAGTAGCGGAGGCGCGGGAGTTGAGGGCGTCAAGTTCGGCCCGGAGTGCGGCCAGGTCTTGGTCGCTGAGTAAGAGCTTGTTATAGGTGTTACATTGACTTTCGGCGAGCATTTTGGCATCCTTGGCGCGCTTGAAAATGTTGGCGATGGCTTCGCCGTAGCGCGAAAAGCGGTCGGTGGCGGTGAGTTGCTCGAGGATTCGCTCGCGTTCCTCTTTCTTGCCGGTGAGGAAGTTGGCGAACTGCCCCTGGGCGAGCATGGCCATGCGCCCGAACTGCTCGAAGGTGAGGCCCACGGCGTCCACAATACGTGCTGCCACCTCCTTTTTGCGGTCCATAATTTCGTCTTTGCCTACCTGGAGGACCCACTTTTCGGAGGCATATGTGTGGCGGTTGGTGTAGCCGAGGGAGAATGTGGAAATGTAGTCCACACCGTCGTTGCCTTCGAAGATGAGGCGCGCGTAGCAGGGGTCTTTGTGCGAAATTCCCAGACGGGTGTACTGGGTTATGTCGTTGATAGCCACATCGTTGTCGGCGTTGTATTTGTATCGGTTGTTTGAGACGCCGTTGACGCCCTTTACGCGTGGGGTGGTGCCGTAGAGGGCCATGGAGATGCAGTCCAGGATTACTGACTTGCCCGAACCGGTGTCGCCGGTGATGAGAAAGAGCGAAGCGGGGGCGCCCGTTGCGTGGTCGACGGGTCCGTGCTCAAAGTCGATGTCGGCGGTTTCGACCGACGCTATGTTGCGGATGCTCAGGTGTTTAATGCGCATTAGGTTGAGGTTTTAGGCTTTAGGGAGGGGCTATTAGTCTGATTTTGAGCGGATTTCTGCTTCGATTTCGGCGAATGCGGCCTCGAGGTCGATTCCGGCGAGGGTGGGGTAGCGGTCGATTGTCCGGCGGATGAATTCCAGGGGGTTGTCCATCTGCTGGAGTTCGCTGACCTCGAAGCGGGGCGCTTCCTCCGGGGAAGCATCGGCGGGGTCCTGTACCGGGCTAACCCACAGTATTTTAGGATTGTAGCGGATGTCTTTACCGGAGCTTTCGATGAGTGTGTAGACCTTTGAGTTGAATTCGGGGCTGAGGTCGGCTGTGGTGCTCACGCGCAGGCGGATGTAGACTCCGTCGTGGCCGTCGATAAATTTTTCGATGGCCTTGAGGGTGGCTTTTTCGGTTTCGAATGCGGGCAAGCCGGCTTCGGGGAGGATGACGAAATGGCGCAACTGGTTGATGCGCACGCGGTTGATTGCGACAGTGCCTCCGTGGCAGTCGATGTCGACGATGCTGACGGAGTGTGGGAAGGCTTCGTCGCCGCTGATGTGGATGGGGGCGCCGCTGTAGCGGGCCACGGGTGCCGGATGCTCTGAGGCCTCCATGGACGGTTCGACGGCGGCGCGCGGTTGCCCGAGGGTCTGGGGCTTGTGGATGTGGCCCAGGGCGAGGTAGTCGTAGCCCCGGCCGAGGTGCTCGAGGCTCAGGGCGTAGAGGGTGCCGATTTCGGGGTCGTGGCCCTCGGTGTCGCTGCCGCTGACGGCCATATGGGCGGTCATTACCACGGGCAGCCCTTCGGTGTTGAGGGCTTCGACATAGTCCTGCAGGGCGATTGCCACTTCTGGACGTCCGCCGGTGATGTAGGGCAGGGCGATGATGAAGCCTTGGGGGAGGCGGACGACGTAGTTTTCCTGCCAGCCGTCGACTTCGGCGAAGTTCACCGGGGGTTGGGCGCCGATGAGAGTGACGCCGGCAAGCCCCCACACCTGCGTGTTGCTGTGGAGGCGCGAGGCGGAGTCGTGGTTGCCGGCCACGATGACGATGTGGAGGTGGGGGAACGCGCGGCGCAGGGCCACGAAGCGGGCCGTGAAGGCGCTCATGGCCGAGGCGGAGGGTTGCTGGACGTCGAAGATGTCGCCGCTGACCACCAGCGCGTCGGGGCGATGGTCGGCTATGATGGAGTGGAGCTGGCGGAAGAAGTGGTCGTGCTCGTCGGCGCGGTCGTAGTGTCGGTAGATGATTTGGCCAAGGTGGAGGTCGGCGGTGTGTAGGATTCGCACTGGTTTAGAATTTAGAGGTTGGGGAACGGTGTGTTTTTCAAGTGCAAAGATACAACACGAAAGAGCAAATGTCAAGAGGCAGGGCGGAAAAATGCAAGAGTTTTCTATTGGGTGGCTTGGACTTTTGCAAACTTTTTATTATCTTTGTGATGCGGAGCACTGCGCTATTCTGATTGTTATTGCAAGGCTATAAACTTATAAATCAATTAATTATTATGACACAACTACAGAAGCTGCAAGTATTCAACGAACAACGTATACGCTCAATCTGGGATAGTGAAAAAGAGCAATGGTATTTCTCTGTGGTTGACGTAGTTGGTGTTCTCACCGACAGTATTGATTCCTCAACATATTGGAGGGTGTTAAAAAACCGTCTAAGAAAAGAAGGAAATGAAACCGTTACAAATTGTAACAGGTTGAAACTTCCGGCAGCGGACGGCAAGATGCGCCTCACTGATGTAGCCACCCCGGAACAACTATTCCGCATCATTCAGTCCATACCTTCACCCAAGGCAGAACCCTTCAAACAATGGATGGCACAAGTGGCTTCCGAGCGCCTTGACCAGTTGCAGAACCCAGAACTGAGCATCGAACAAGCCGTTCGCGACTATCAGCGCCTGGGTTACTCGGAGCAATGGATAAATCAGCGCATACGGACCATCGAAGTGCGTAAGCTTTTAACCGATGAGTGGAAGCGTTGCGGTGTAGAGGATGGGCAATATGCGGCTCTTACTGACATTATCACTAAGCAGTGGAGCGGTATGACCACAAGAGAATACAAAGCTCACAAAGGGCTACGCAAGTAAAATCTGCGCGACAATATGACCAATATTGAGTTAGCTTTGAACATGCTTGCAGAAGCTTCCACAACAGAATTGTCGCAAACCAAGAACCCGACTACCTTCCCTGAAAATGCCTCAGTGGCACAAGAGGGTGGACAGGTGGCAAAGTCGGCTCGAAATGAATTGGAGAAACGGTTTGGGCGCTCGGTGATTTCCTCCGAGGGAGCTTCCCAATATCTTGACACACCGGATTTGAGTAGCCCCGCACTGCCATTTGAAGGGGAGGGGACTTTGGAAGAATAAGGATGAGGCACTGTTGATATTCCTCTCCCATTATACCGGGGGCAATACAATGAGACCCGTTAGAGGCTGGATACAACATCGCCCCTCCGGGGCTCCTTTTGTGGATGTGTTCACTACCCCGGACTCCGCTACGCTCCATCCGGGGTTAATCACAACACCGCGCCTCCGGCGCTGGGGTTCCGGGCTGGGGATTTGGCGCTTGGGTTGGTAGCTTGCGGGGCACCGCGGCTTCGGCGCTCGTGGTTCCGGCGCTTGGGAGGGTGCTGGGGAAAATGCAAAACCCCTGCAGAGAGGACTGCAGGGGTTGTGTTGTTGGGAGCTATGTGTTATTGCTCGGCGGAAGATTCGAGGGTACAGATGCTTACGCGGTTCCAGGATTCTTCATCGAACATGTGGCCGATGCCTTCGCCTTCGGCAGTGATGCGGTCAGCTTTGATTTTGTACTTGCTTACGAGCAGGCTCTTGACTGATTCGGCACGGCTCTGGGCGAGTTTCACGTTGTAGTCGTAGTTACCGTCCTGAGAAGCGTAGCCCTTGATGACTACCTTGCTCTGGGGGTGATTCTTCATGTAGGTGGCAATCTGCTCTACGTTAGGCATCTGGTCGGTGGTAACCTTGGAGGAGCCGATGCGGAAGAATACGAAGCGGACGCTGTTGTACTGGTTGGTGACTTCCTTTTCGACAACCACCTGCTGGGGTTGGCTCTGGCAAGCGGCGAGGTCGGCAGCAAGGGCGGTAGCCTTAACCTGCCAAGCGTCGGCAGCTGCTACAGAAGCGTCGAGTGCGCCACGGAGGTCGTTGATCTGACCGTTGAGGGCGTCAACTTCGGCCTGGTTGTAGGGGGTAACGCACTGGAAACCGTCGCCGAAGGTGTAGCCAACGCCGGCTACGAGCTGGAATGTGGCGCGGTTAGCGTCGTAGGAAGCATAGGTGCCGAAGCTGTTGTCGGTCATGTTCCAGATTACGGAAGGCTTGAGGGAGATGGTGAGGTTGTTGTTCACGTTGTAGTTGAAGTTCAAGCCGGCCTTGGTTGCGAAGTAGTTGGTGGAAGCAACCTTGTCGTTGCTGTTGTAGTCATGACCCCAACCGGCACCTGCCTGGGCTTCGATGGTGAAGGGGCGTTTTGTGCAGTTGTAACCGCCGAAGAGGTTGAAGAGGTCAACAACGCCGAAAGCGCCTACATAAGAGTTGTCGAATGCGGATGAGCTGTGGGTGCGGCCCTTCCAGCTGGAAGTATTCACGCCGAAGAGGCTTTCAACACCTACACCGAAGGTAGGGGTAACATACTTGGTTACGTTCAGGCCTGCGGTTCCGCGCATAGATTTAAAGAAGGGCTGGTTCTTGAGGGGTGTTGTAACACCACCGTCGACTTCGACTTTCATATTGTCGAAGAAAGAGGAGGATTCGATTGCCTGAGCATTGGCAGACAGAGCAGAAACTGCTGCAACGGCTGTCGCCATGAGAATGGTCTTCTTCATAAGAGTTTTTTCGTCTTTGTGGTCGGGGGCTCAGGAGGAGTGATAGAGGAGCCGTTGGCCACGTTTGTTAGTTAAAAATTTATACTTTCAATTTTGGGTTTCTTGAATCACAAGCCTATTAGTTAGGCCTCACTTAAGATAACACCGCCCTCCCAAAAAGGTTCAATGGCTGTTAAAAAAGTTTGGCGCCTATATATGAAAAAGCCCGGGGGACCGGGCTTTTGTTATGCTTTGGGGGATTGGGTTGATTTTTCTATAAGAAATTTTTTCGGATTATTTTCACCTCAAAGTTGGGTAATTAAGGATTTTATACTAAATTTGTACGTGAAAACAATACGCTAATGTCAATGAAAAAATAGCTAATTTTTTGTTAAGCACCATAGAATAGGAAAAAGCTTTTTGCAGAATCTGGTATCTGAAACTTCGACAATTTCAAACCATCCAGGAGTAAAGCGAAAATGCTCACGTCATAGGCGTGGGCTTTACTCGTTTATTTGGATGGTAGGTAGTCGAAGACCTCAGATACAGATAAACCGAGTTTGTCCGCGCTTTTTTTGTGTCTTAACCTTTAGGATGATATCATATGGAAAAGAAATAATAAACCAAAAATGCGATTAATAGTTTTATTGATTATAGCCTTTTCGGCTGTAATGTGTGAAGCACAAAATATAATTATTCAGCAGAATAATGCTTCAACTCCTAAAACAGTCGAGAAGGTTAAAGTTGTAGAAGTAGAAAAAGAAGCAACAAAACCATCATCTCCAGTTTGCTTAATGGGGTATTTGTATGTTTTCCCTGAAGCCATTGAATCAACTACATCTGACATTGATGGAGTTGTTTGGCAGCTTAACCAGCATCGAGCATATGGGTCTAACAAATGGAGGGTGGCTGATATTGGCGAACTCAAATTGGTGTTAAGTCATGCAGACAAACTTCCCGGAATTGCTAATAGGCCGTTGATGTATATAAGTTCAACATTAGAGGAGATATCTTATTCTGGGAATCAATCATGTACATGGAATAAATGCGTTGATCGGAAACTTCATTATGGAGCACCATCTGAGAGTGCTTGGACGGGGCATTTTATTATAATACGCACTGAATAAATTATCACATGGGCGGTCGTAAGTTCACCTCCCATCATTGAGCCTTAGGACGCTCCGGACGAGCGTCCCTACGTTTTTGTGCTGCATTTTGCTGATTGACAGCTCGTTACTTTGGCGTTGGCCGGCCAATTTATCTCTGCGGGCTTTGCGAGAGGTATTTATGGGAAATGAAAAAGCCCGGGGGACCGGGCTTTTGTTATGCTTTGGGGGATTGGTCGGCTGGGGCGGGGCCAGTGGGGGGTGCGGGCTCGGTGGGAGGTGCGGCCAGGCCGGGGCCGACGGGGGTGCCTTTGGGTGAGGCGGTTACGCCGCCGGTGGTTGCTTTGATGGTGAGCTCGGGGGTGGGGCCGGCGGGGGCGGGGCTGCCGACGGCCTGGCTGTCGGCGGTGCTCACGGTCAGGGTCGAGCTGGAGTAGATGTTCAGGCCGAAGTCGCTCACCACGGAGGTGATGTGCTCCAGCACGGCGCTCTGGATGCCTTCGTACTCGTTCCAGTTGGTGGTGGCGGTGAAGCAGTAGATTTCGAGCGGGAGGCCGTAGGCGGAGGCGTCGAGGAGTCGTACCAGAATCTGGCTGGTGCTTGAAATCATGGGGTTCTGCGACAGGTAGAGGCAGCAGTAGGCGCGGAAGAGACCGAGGTTGGTTTCGAGTGTGCCGTTGATTGGGCGCAGGGAGTCGTCGGAGTGGACGAGCTGTCCGCTGGCGCGCATGCGGTCGACGAATTCTTTGAGGATGGGGTATTTGGCGACGATGGAGTCGGTTTGGGCGTCGGTGAGGCGGAATATGGTTGTGACGTCCATGGTGAGGGTCTTGACCATTCGGCGTGCGCCGTAGTCCCACATGCCGCGGTAGTTCTGGAAGGATGTGGAGATGAGGGTGTAGGGGGGCACGGTGACGATGGTGTTGTCGAAGTTCTGAATCTTTACCGCCGAGAGGGTGACGTCGATCACCGTACCGTTGGCGGGGGTGTTGGGCACCACGATCCAGTCGCCCTCGTGGAGCATGTCGTTCTGCGACATCTGGATGCCGGCGACGAATCCGAGGATGCTGTCCTTGAAGATCAACATCAACGCGGCGGCGAAGGCGCCGAGGCCGGTCAGGAGCACGGCGGGGCTCTTGTCGACGATGACCGACACGGCGATGATTACGAGGATAATCCAGAGGATGCCTTTGCCGATGTTGAGTACGCCCTTGATGGGGAGGCCCTTGGTGTTGTCGTGGAGGTTGTAGTGGAAGAAGATGAAGTTCATCACGCTGGAGAGGCCTACGCCGAGGGCAATGAGGGCGTAGACGCCGGTGAGGCGCTCAATCCATTCGAGCCAGGTGTGGTTGTTCTCGAAAGCGAAAGGCGCCAGGGCCATGACGAACAGCGGGGGGATGATGAGGCAGCATTTGGTGAGGGTGTGCATCTGCAGGAGTTCCTTGCCGATGGTTCCGTGGCGCAGTGACACCACCTTGCCCAGGGCCCACTGCACGAACTTCTGGAACAGCCAGCCAATGAAAAATGCTACGGCAACCACCACAATCATATATATCACTTCCTCGAGGTTCTTGAAGCGCCCCAGGCCAATGAGGTCGAGAAAATCGTCGATGAGGTTGAGCAGCCAGCTGGCAAAAGTGTGGGCTGCCACGGTGTCGTGGGGAATTACGTCGGTTATTTTGGTAGGATCGTCCATAGAAGAAATTTTTCAGGTTCGAGTGACAAAAATAGGCGCAAAGTCGGGGCTTTACTACTATTATTACAAAGAGCGGGGCTAAAAGGTGCGGAAAAAGTGTGGATTTAACCTTTGTTAACTTTGAGAATTATTGATAAAATTATAATTTTGCAGCGAAAAAGATGACCAAAGTTGAGTATGCCCTTCGGGGCGTGAAATCATGCAAATATTGTCGACTTTGCGTCACCATCTTGACCTCACCTGCGGTGGGGCTCCAAAATGGCGAGGCTGATGTTGCCTCCAATCAAAAGAATGTCAGTAAATTTTAAATAGTTGTTTTATAGATAATTGTGTATTAGGACCGGGGCGTCGCGAGACAGCTCCGTTTCTTTTTGCATTCCCGCGAGCATTACGGGGCGGCGTTGATGGCGATTGTGGCTATCGGGAGCTCGCCACCTCCATACGTTGCGTGGCGGCGTTGATGCGCATTGTGGCGAGCGGGAGCTCGCCACTTCCATATGTTGCGGGGCGGCGTAGATGCGCATTGTGGCGAGCGGGAGCTCGCCACCTCCATAGTGGTTCGCTATTTCCGGGAAAAAGTTTTGTTTATAATTAAAACTTTTGTTATATTTGCGGAAAGTTTTAATTACAATGAACACTTCAGAGATTCTTCCTCGCCCTCATTATATGGATCGTATCCGGCCCTACATCGGCACGTCCACTATCAAAGTGCTCACCGGCCAGCGCCGAGTGGGCAAGAGTTATATTCTCAAAAGCGTCGAGCAGGAAATTCGCCAAGCATCCCCCGAGAGTAATTTTATCACCATCAACCTCGAAGATTTTGCCTTTGCACATATTACCGACGCGGGCGAGCTTCACCAAGAGATAACCTCGAGGCTTGATTCCGGGCGCAAGAACTATATTTTTGTGGATGAGGTTCAGGAAGTGGAGGGGTTCGAGCGCGTGATACGTTCGTTGAACCTTGATTCCAACAATGATGTGTATGTGACGGGAAGCAACTCGGATATGCTGTCGTCGGAAATAGCGTCGAAATTGGCCGGGCGCAGTGTTGAAATACGAGTTCATCCTCTGAGTTACAACGAATTCCTGACCTTCCATGCCCTTTCTGACAGCGACGCAACCATGGAAAAATTTATGCGCTACGGTGGCATGCCTTACCTGCGAAATCTGGCCGATGAGGCGACGTGGAACGAATACCTGGCGGGAATTGCCGATGCGTTGGTGTTCCGCGACGTGGTGAGCCGTCACTCAATCCGCAATGTAGATTTTCTTAAGAGGCTTATGTTGTTTCTGGCCGATAATATAGGGCAGATTTTCACGGCGCGTAAAATCGCTGATTACCTGAAGTCGCAACGCACGGCGGCGACCGTGAACAGCGTCCAGACTTACGCCGACTACATCTGTCAGGCTTATTTGGTAAATCAGGTAAGGCGCTGGGACATTGAAGGTAAGCGTTTCTTTGAAATAGGTGAAAAATACTTTTTCGAGGACCTGGGCATACGCAACTCCATCATCGGCTACCGTCCCATGGACACAGGCGGATTGATGGAAAATGCTGTGTACAATCAGCTTCGTTTTCGTGGCTACGACGTTAAGGTGGGCGTAATAAGCGGCGGTCGGGAAATCGATTTTGTTGCCGAGAAAGGCGGGGAGCGGCGATATGTGCAAGTTGCTGTGCGTGTAGATGATGAGGCGACCGCTCTACGGGAGTTCGGTAACCTTGAGGTCCTGAACGATAATTATGAGAAGATATTGGTGACACTGCACACATCCTCGCCCAATACACGAAATGGTATCAGGATGTTGTCCCTTCGTGAGTTCCTGACTGAGGGTTAGCCTTTGGTTTTGAAGCCTTTGGATTGGAGGAAGGTGCGGACGTCGTCGCGGCGGTCGCCCTGGATGAGGATTTGTCCTCCGCGGGCACTTCCGCCGGTGGCGAGTTTGCGCTTGAGTTCGGACGCGAGGGCTTCGAGGGCTTGGTCGTCGATTGTGAAGCCTTCGACAATGGTGGCCTGCTTGCCTCCGCGGCCCTTGCGCTCGAAGACGATGTTGAGGGCGCCTGTCTGAGCCGATGCCGCCGGCTCCGGCTCGGAGGCCGGGGTCGGCGGTGTTTCAGGGTCGGGCTCGAGGCTGCCCCGGAGGGCAGCCAGACGGTCCTGCCAGGAGTCCATTATTCAGCGGCGGTTTCGGCCGACACGGGGTTCTCGGTTTCGGGCTGCGGGTCGGTGATGAGTTCCTGCAGCGACTCGTGGTCGGCATTCTGCCAGTCGGCTTCACCTGGCTGGCCGGCGTTCTGCTCGGTGAGCTCATACTGGTCCATTACATTGTCGCCGGCGGGGGTGTCGACATGCGTGTTCTGGTCGAACCAGCCCATGTAGATGAGTGCGCCCACTGCCAGAGCAGCTACTACGAGGCCTAAAATGATCCAGCCTACGATTCCGGATTTAGATTCTTTTGCCATAATATAGTGTTTTACGTGTTACTATCTTTATATATAAACGACGGGAGCAAGTCAGATGTTCGCCTGCTCGTCGAAGTCGAACATGAGAATTGCGGCTTCGGCGGCTTCGCGCCCCTTGTGGCCGGCCGGTCCGCCGATGCGGTCGAGGGCCTGCTGCTCGTTGTCGACGGTGAGGAGCCCGAAGATTACGGGTGTGATAGCCTGGGAGTTAAGGGAGGTGACGCCTTGGGTGACTGACTGGCAGACGTAGTCGAAGTGGGGCGTGCCGCCGCGGATGACGCATCCGAGCACCACGATGGCGTCGTATTTGGCGTGCTCGCTCAGGCGCGAGGCGGCGTAGGTGAGTTCGACGGCGCCGGGCACCTGGAAAGTGTCGTAGGCCACGCCGTAGTCGTCGAACACGGCGATGGCGCCGTCGCGCAGGGGCTCGGTGATGTGGCGGTTCCAGAGGGTGTATACGATTGCCACGCGCATGTCGCGGTGCTTATGCTCTATGGAGGAGGCGCTTGGGGCGTAATCTTTTGTTGACATTTTGCTAAGTTTTAGGGGTGTATTCGTGATGGCAAGTCGGCGTCCTGCGGACGCCCGTATGCGGGAGGTTTTTTCAGCCGCCAGCGCCTGAAGGCGCAAGCGGTTATAAAAAGTCAACGTCCTGCGGACGTCTTAGCATAGGTTTCCTGCCATTCATCCAATCTGCTTAATCTTATATTCCGCTTAATCTTATATTCTCCTAATCTCTAATCCCGCGCAGCGGCTACTTGATTGCTTGCCAGGATTCGGTGAGGGACTTGGCGGCTTCGTTGGCGCTGTGGGCGGCGGCGCCGAGGATTGCGCGGCGGATGTCGTCGCCGGGGGCTTCGAGGTCGGAGGCGGTGTAGCCGTTGGCAGCGACGGCTTCGGTGATGCCTGCGGCGGCGCCGGAGTTCCATATCAGCGTGGAGCAGATGCGCGGGGGAATTTCAACGGTTGTCACCTCCTTGCCCGAGTAGTAGCTGATTGCGGCGTTGGCGGCGTCAACGCAGATGAGCGAGCGGCAGTAGAAGTCGATGTGGCGATGGTAGGCCGCGTCGGGGGAGTCGATGCCGAAGATGAGCTTGAGGTCCACGTCGCGCGTAACCACGATGTTGGCGATTTCGAGGTTTTCGAGGATTGCGGGCATCACGTGGGTGATTCGCGTTTCCTGCTGGGGGAGGAAGCCGGGGAGGTAGATAAGGATGGCCTTGCGCTCCACGGCATAGTTGAGGAGCTTGCTCATGCGCTCGCGCATACGGCGGTCGATGGCGTAGTATCCGCCGAAAAGAATCACGTCGCCCTCGTCGATGCGTGGCCAGATGATGTCGAAGGCCTCGTCGGGGTAGTCCTCATAGCGTGTCATGGTCTTGACCAGCCCCTGGCCGTCGGAGACGAAGACGTTGATGGGGGTGTGGCCCTCGGTGAAGCGGTCGACCGAGGTCACGTCCACGCCGGCGTTCTTGAGGTCGGTGACGAGGATTTCGCCCACGGAGTCCTGTGCGGCTTCGGAGGCCATGATAACGTTGGAGGCATTACGGCCCATGATTGCGGCGGCGTTGAGGATTCGTCCGCCGGGGATTGAACCCAGGGGCTTGCCGGAGGGGTCGAGGACGATGTTGAGCGAGCACTCGCCTATGCAGATAATCTTTTTCATTGTCGGAGGAGTTCAGTTAAAAATATAACGCACCGTCGCCGGCATCAGTTTTCGCCGCGGGCGGATTTGCCCAGGTAGCCTCCGTGGTGGCGTTTGGCATACTCCTGCCGTGTGAAGCCGATTGCGTTCATGACGTTGACCACCAGCACGTCGCCCATCACGGTCATCATGGTGGTGGACGTGGTGGGCGTCAGGCCCAGCGGGCACACCTCGGGGTCCGGGGCGGTGAAGAGTACGATGTCGGCGGCCTCGGCCAGTGGGCTGCCGGGCTTGCCGGTGATTACGATTACGGGCACCTCGGCATAGAGGCCGTGGAGCAGCTCCACGAGCTCGATGATTTCGCGCGTCTTGCCGCTGTTGGAAATAAGCAGGGCAATGTCGTTGGGTTGGAAGATGCCCAGATCGCCGTGCTGCGCCTCGCTGGGGTGTAGGTTCACCGCCGGGGTGCCGGTTGAGGCAAAGGTGGTGGCGATGTTCATGGCTATCTGGCCCGCCTTGCCCATGCCGGAGGTGACGAGCTTGCCCCCGCGGCGGTGTACGCGCTCGACGATGGCGTCGACGGCGCGCTCGTAGGCGTCGGTGACCGGTATGTTCAGTATGGCCGCACTTTCTGCCTGCAGTATGCGGCGCATGGATTCCTTGACGTCCAAAACTAAAGGGTTATGGGGTTATAAGGTGATACGTTTATTTAGGATACAAAAGTAAATAAAAAAGTCCGTGTGGCCAAATCTATGTGGTGCCGTCGCGCCGGAGTAAGGCTGTGAAAATGGCTTTCTGAAGCTACATCTCCAGGCCGATGTGGCGCCAGGCACAGTTGGGGATGAGGCGCCAGAGGGCTGTGACGATGGCCCAGCGGGAGTCGATGACGGCCACGCGCTTGCCGGTGAGCATGGCGTGCTCTATGCGCGGGGCCACGTAGTCGATGCTCATCTTCATGGGGTAGTTGCGCGAGGGGTCGAGCAGGGCAGTGTCCACGAAGCCGGGGCGGATGTCGGTGATGCGGACGTTGACGTGCTGCTGGTGTGCGAGCTGGTCGATGGCCTGGAGGTAGTTCCACTGGTAGCGCTTGGATGCGGAGTAAACCGCGCACACGCCCATACCTTTAGTACCTGCGACGGAGGTTATTGCGGCGATGTGACCCGGCGTTACGTTGGCGGTGGCCTTATAATATTTGTAAGCCGCGTTGACTATGCGCGTGAATCCGAGCACATTCACGCCGATGGCCTGCTCGTCGGAGGCGGCCTCGAGGTCGGGGTTGTAGAATCCGCAACCGGAGGCGTAGAGGAGGTAGTCCATGCCGTCGATAAGTTCGATAAGGCGGTTGAAGCGGTCCACGGCGTCGGCAGCTGTCACGTCGATGGTCATGTACTCGATACGGTCGGGGTAGAGCTCCTTGATTTCTTTAAGACGGTCCTCGCGGCGTGCGGCGATACCCACGCGCCAGCCCATGCGGGCGAAGTCGGTTGCCACACGCATCCCGATGCCCGACGACGCACCAACAATCACTACTTTCTTCATACTATTCTATGTTAGGTTCATTCATTGAGGGGAGTGTGCCAAGTGTAGGCCCTGCGCCCTCTGAGGGTGTAACGCCCTCAGCCTTAACCTTGTTCAGGTGGTGGAGGGGGATGGTGTAGGTGATTGATATGGAAGCGCCCAGGGGTGAGCCTTTGGTGCCGAAACCGGGGATATACCAGGGTTCGCCGTAGGTGGCGTTGGAGGTGTGGACCATGGAATGGAATTTGATGGTCCAGCCGGCCGAGATGGGTCCCCAGATTTTGACGCGCAAGCCAATTCCGAGCTCAATCCATCCGGCGCTGACACGCTGCGAGGGCACGTTCATTGTGCCGTGGTCGCCCCAGTACTCGCTCCCGACGCGGACGTCGTCCACGGCGTAGCTGAAGTTCGAAAAACCGTAGCGGGCGGCAAAAAACAGGAGGTAATCGGGGTTCGAGTTGAACAGGAAGTTATAGTTAGCGCCGATTTTGAAGTAGGGGCTCACCGGGGAACGGTAGTGGTAATTGCCCGACGCGGGGGTGTAGGACGCCGTGCCGACGCCTGCCTCGAACACGGGGATGTAGCGGTTGTGGAGATTCAGTTCGGCTGCGAAGTCAATCAGGCCGTATTTTTGTCCGAAAGCGCGCATGAGGGGGTCCCAGACATTGACGCTTACAGATGCGGAGTGGAAGAGCGGGTACTCCATCTTGGGCACGCGGGCTATGAGGGTGGAGTCGATCCACTGGTCGCCGGTGATGGTGTCGGTGTAGACATGCCGCCCCTCGTCGTCGATGTGCATGGTGGACCGGGCGCGGATCTGGGCGTTGATGCGGGCTGTGTCGTTGCGCGTTTCGTTGATGGATTGCGTGGTAGTGGCCGCCGTGGTTACGGGGTTGATTTTGCGGCGGTTCTGCCCGAAGACGCACACCACCATCAGCATCGCCAGCACTGCCGCGAGGGTTCTCATTCAGCCGGCTCCTCCGGCGCCTCTTCGGGGGTTTCTTCCTCCTCGTGGAGGTAAATGCGGATGCGGGTCAGGTCGTAATTGGTTATCAGGGAGTCCAGCACGACTACAGAGTCGATGACGTTGGTGGTGTAGCTCACGCGGTCGATGTGGTAGAAGTACATCGCGCCGCACTCCTCCGACACGAAGTGTGGTTGCGAGGTGTAGTCGAAGGTGATAAAGTCCGAAATAGTCACGCCGGCCTCAGGCACGAAGCGGAGCTCCCACTCGGTGGAGGGCCGGTCGGAGCGCATGGGCAGGTAGAAGGTGCCGATTGACGAAGTCGCCGGGATGAGGATTGAGTCGCCGGGGGCGCCTACGCCGCTGATTTCCACACCGCGCACGTTCACCTGCTTGCCGGTGGATGCTGACCAGAAGGCCGCCTGCGGGAGTGCGTTCTGGTTGCTCAGGCAGCCGTCGCTGTTGCAGGATGCCACCGCGACGCCCATGGCCACGGCGAGGATATACCAAAGGAGAGAACGGAGGCTCATGAGCGGGTCAATTCGGGGTTTGCCTGTTCAGAGGGGATGTCGCTCCGGAAGGAATCGTCTGCCGTGAGGGTGGCTTCGATTTCGTAGTCGTTGCGTTTGGGGGAGTTGCGCACCACCAGCTCGCCGATAAATCCGGCCAGGAAGAGCTGTGAACCCAGGAGCATGAGCACCAGCGAGAGGTAGAAGTAGGGCGAGTCCGTGACCAGGATGTAGTGATGCCCGGCATGCATTGCCCAAAGTTTGGACACACCGACGGCCACTACGGCCACAAAGCCGAGGAAGAACATCAGGCTGCCCAGCAGGCCGAAGAAGTGCATCGGCTTTTTGCCGAAACGGCCCGTGAACCAGAGCGTCATCAGGTCCAGGTAGCCGTTGACGAAGCGGTCGAGGCCGAACTTGGTCTTGCCGTACTTGCGTGCCTGGTGGTGGACCACCTTTTCGCCGATGCGGTTGAAGCCGGCGAGTTTGGCCAGGTAGGGAGTGTAACGGTGCATGTCGCCGTAGACCTCCAGATGCTTGACCACCTTGCTGCGGTAGGCCTTGAGGCCGCAGTTGAAGTCGTGCAGATTCTTAATGCCACTCACCCGGCGGGCCGTGGCGTTGAAGAGCTTGGTGGGAATGGTCTTCGACAGCGGGTCGTAGCGCTTCTGCTTGTAGCCGGACACGAGGTCGTAGCCCTCCTCCTTTATCATGCGGTAAAGCTCGGGAATTTCGTCGGGGGAGTCCTGGAGGTCGGCGTCCATGGTGATTACCACGTCGCCCTGTGCAAGGCGGAAGCCGGTGTGGAGGGCCGGACTCTTGCCGTAGTTGCGGCGGAAGGATGCTCCGGCCACATGGTCGGGGTCGGCGGCGTGCAGGCCTTCGACCACGCCCCAGCTGCCGTCGGTGGAGCCGTCGTCGATGAAGAGGAGTTCGTAGCTGAAGCCGTGGGCCTGCATCACGCGTGTGAGCCAGGCGTGGAGCTCGGGCAGCGATTCTTCTTCGTTATATAGCGGTATTACTACAGATATATCCACTATTGTGTTTAAAGTTTAGTGTTTAAAGTTCAATGTTTAATGTGAGGCGGTTACATCCTTGAGCACATTTTCTACGCACTATTTCAAGCGGGCGGACATTCGCCGGCGGCGTTCGGGGTCGCGGTAGCGGATGATGAGCACGTTGGCTTCGAAGAGCGAGAGCACCATGCCGACAAACATGTTCATGGCAATGACCTGGGCTGCCATCTGGGCGGCCGTGGGCATCAGGTTCTTATCGCGCATGGTGGTAAGGGCTTGTGTAACGTTCTCAACCTCGGGGGTTGGCGGTAACTGCGAAATATTCTTCAGCGCCAGGTCCACCTGCTGAGCCATGAACTCAGGCTGTACGAACCTCAGAAGCAGGTACACCACCACGGCCGGCACCAGGCTGCCGAGGAAAAATATCGCGATTCCTTCGGCCCAGAGTTCGACCATGGTCGAGGTGTAGTCGGTGCGGACGTAGCTGCGCCGAAGCAGGAAGTAGAGCACGAAGATTCCCGCCAGCGCCACAACCACCATCAGGAGGCCCGCCAGCGGGTAGGTGTAGGCAAAGCCGGTGGCCAGCACCATAACCATGATGACGCCACCCATCACCACGCCGCTGTCGGCGGCTCGGGCTGCGATGCTGGGTGCAGGGGTGGTAGGGGGTGTGATATTCATTCGGATTGGTCTATGATTGTGCAAAAGTACGAATTTTTTCGTAGATTATTGAGCAACTATGCGTGCGAATTGTTATTATTATTGTATATTTGTGCATTGTATAACTCTTAAAACACAATTTCCCAATGAAAGGACGTCATATAATCTGGACCGGCATCATAGCGCTGGCCGTTGGTATTCTGATGATTATCTACAACCGGGCGCTGGAGCCGAGCACGCTTGTGATGTGGTGCGGCATCCTGTTCATCCTCGCGGGGGTGCTGAACCTGACCCTGTTCCTGACCGGGCGCGACCCCTCCGGGAAACCCAAGCACAACCCCGCTTCGATGATGGTGGGCTGGGTGGCCTCTGCCGCCGCCGTGGTGCTGGGCCTGTGCATGGTTCTGTTCCGCGCAACTTTCGTGGAGCTGGTGGGCTATATGTTCGCCTTCCTGCTCCTGTTCGCCGCCCTTTTCCAGGTGTTCCTGCTGGCCTTCGGGGCGCGTCCCACGCGGCTGTCGGGCGGCTGGTATGTAGTGCCTACCGTTATCGTGGGCATCGCGGTGTATTTCTTCCTCCAGCGCCCCGTAATCGAGAACCGCTACATGATGCTGTGGACGGGCATCGCCTTCGCCCTCTTCGGAGCCGCCTCCGTGGTTGAGGGTGCCCAGATCGGAGCCAACAACCGCAGCGCAGCCAAGGCCGCCAAGGCTGAAGCACCCGCCGGGAAGAAGGTCATCGAAGCGCGCCACGAGGAAGAGCCCGAGGATCCTGCCGCCGACTTCAAGCCCGAGCATAAGAGCCTCCCCGAGCACGCCGAGCAGGAGCCGCAGGATGCCCCGACCAAGTGAGGCGACAACCGAAATACCACATTTTCACCTCAGTAGGTCAAATTTTTTGGCCAACTCTTGCATCAAATTGAAAAAAAATTACGATATTTGCACCGCAAAAAGCGAGAGGCCTTAAAAAGCCTCTCCTTTGGTGCCCCCACCAGCCAATCGTTAAAAAAATAATACAATGACAAAAGCCGACATCGTAAACGAAATTTCCAAGACCACCGGCATCGACAAAGCCAATGTGCTTGCCGTTGTAGAGCGCTTCATGGAAGTTGTAAAGGACTCCCTGGCCAACGGCGAAAACGTGTATCTCCGTGGCTTCGGAAGCTTCATCATCAAAGTTCGTTCGCAGAAAGTTGCCCGCAACATCTCGCAGAACACCTCCATCACCATCCCCGAACACAAGATTCCCGCTTTCAAGCCCTCTCGCGTGTTCTATGATGAGGTGAAGTAATTCTGCCTCGCCGGCATCCGTCCATAATAAACCGATTTATTAACCATCTAACGCTCAACAGATATGCCCAGCGGAAAGAAAAGAAAAGGCCACAAGATGGCTACCCACAAGCGCAAAAAACGTCTCAGAAAGAACCGTCACAAGAAGAAATAATGGGGCTTTCGCCTCAATAACTGAACAAACTGCCGCCGCGCGAGGACTCCGCCTTGCGTGGAGGTGAGTTTGTTTTTATTTATGCACACCGCACAAGCCGCCGATGCGAAAATGTGCATTA
>CAYNHP010000030.1:0-25142 GCA_964397235.1 uncultured Bacteroides sp.
CCCCCATTTGTTAAAAATGCTTAAAATAATTAAAAAGCGGTTATTCCCGCGGGCTGATGCTGTTGTTTACTATTTCTTCGGCCAGTGAATTCATAAGCACGCAGCTTGCACGGTTAAAGGTGATTCCCTCGCTGGGTGCGACGATGAGCATGCGTCCGGTTGCGCAAAGTTCGAAATCATGAGCCGATGGCTTCTCGCGCTCTGAGAAAGGTTGCTCCTTTATTAAGATGAAACGCCCACCAAGCTGCTCTGCCTCGGTACGTACCTGTCTTTCGCGTGCGCTTATGAACGGTGAAACGAGCACTCCGTTATTGGCAGCGTTGTAAAGCCAGCGGGCTTTGTCTTTGGCAAATTGTTCAGCGCTATCTATGCGGTGAACATGAACTTGCTCGCGGAAAGGATGCTCAATCAGTTGCAGGTTGCCATATGCGCTGCATTTGGTGCCGGCAATCATCAAATTATTCACACGGGTGAAAAAATCCGGATTGGCTTGGCGAACAGCCAACCGATAGGGGTTGGAATCAATGTAGTCAATGATGGTTTGAAGGTTGCGCCCCGAGTGTAAAATCTTATCATTGAACCCGGGTTCGAACACCTCCAGATTTTTGCAGCCGTGCAGAGTGCGAATCCGGCTTGTGGCAGCCGATTTGATGGCCTGAACTATTTCGCCAAGGTGCTTTTCTGTTGTTGATGTAACGAAAATGAGAATGTGCACATGATCCGGCATCACCACCGAATTCAAGATTTTGATTTTTGGCTGAATATAAGGAGTTTTGTTTATTTCAGCCTGGATGAGCTGGCCGCTCATGTTCAACCTCAGGAAGGTTCTTTGGCTCTCATCAAAGCCGACATGGCTGAAGACAGGGCAACCGGCGGCTTTGGTGAAGGTTACCATATAGATGCACCGGCTGCGGTAGTCATGCCAAGGGGCTCTCCGCAAGTTGTTGTGGAGGGTTTCCTTGAAATAAGCCGGCTTTTCTTCCATGTATAGCTAATCATTTCGGTTTTTGTTATCGGCCGAGCTCGGCCGATAACTGTACAGGGTAGTGAGCGTCGCTAATCATGCCCCGCCGGCTCACGAGAACTTGCCCCAGGAGGATTTGTCGAGGGTGCGGTAGCCGACGGCTTCGCCGATGTGGTTGGGGCGGATGGAGGGGCTGCCGTCGAGGTCGGCGATGGTGCGGGCCAGCTTCAGGATGCGGTCGTAGGCACGGGCGCTCATGTCGTACTTGATCATGGCTTTTTCCAGGATGGCCGTCGAGGCGGCATCCAGAGCGCAGTGTATGGCCATAAGGCGCGGGTTCATCTGCGCGTTGCAGTGGATGTCGGGCTCAGAGGCAAAGCGTTGGCGCTGGATTTCGCGCGCCCGCACCACGCGCTCGCGGATGGTGGCGCTGCGCTCCCCGTCGGGCGCCGACTTGAGTTTTTCGAAGCCCACGGGCAGAATTTCGCACTGTATGTCGATGCGGTCCAGCAGCGGCCCCGATATGCGTCCCGCATACTTGGCCACAGCTCCCGGCGTGCACGTACACTGCTTGGTGGGGTGGTTATAATAGCCGCACGGGCAGGGATTCATCGACGCCACGAGCATGAACGACGCCGGATAGTCCACATGGTATTTTACGCGCGACACGCTGATATGGCGGTCCTCCAGCGGCTGCCGAAGCACCTCGAGCACTGTGCGCGGAAACTCCGGGAACTCGTCCAGGAAGAGGATACCGTTGTGGGCCAGGGAAATCTCACCCGGCAGCGGGTTGGTTCCGCCGCCAACCATCGCCACGGGCGACACCGTGTGGTGTGGCGCGCGGAAGGGGCGGACAGTCATCAGTTTCGAACCCCGTTTGAGCTTGCCGGCCACGGAGTGAATCTTGGTCGTTTCCAATGCCTCCCCGAGGGTAAGCGGGGGCATGATGGAGGGCAGACGCTTGGCCATCATCGACTTGCCTGAGCCCGGAGGGCCCACCAGCAGAATGTTATGCCCACCGGCACACGCAACCTCGAAGGCGCGCTTGACGTTCTCCTGACCCTTGACATCGGCAAAATCGAAGTCGAAATTCTGCGAGGCGGCTGCAAATTCGGCGCGGGTGTCCACCACCGTGGGGCTGAACGTTTCTGCTTCGCGCAGAAAGTCGATAACCTGGCGGAGGTTCTTCATGCCGTAGACCTCGAGACGGTTCACCACGGCAGCCTCGGTGGCGTTGGCTTCGGGCACGATTATGCCCTTGAAACCCTTGGCCCGGGCTTCGATAGCCATGGGTAGCACGCCGCGTACAGGCATCAGCGACCCGTCCAGCGACAGCTCGCCCATTATGACGTAGTCATGCAGATGCGGCGCGGTGATAATTTCCGTGCCGACGAGCACCGACACGGCGATGGGCAGGTCGTAGGCCGCTCCCTCCTTGCGGACGTCGGCCGGCGCAAGGTTGATAACCGTGTTCATGCGCGGGAAGGCGTAGCCCGACTGTGTGATGGCCGACCGCACGCGCTCGTAGCTCTCCTGCACAGCCTTGTCAGGCAGGCCCACGATGCAGAATGACATACCCCGTTGCACCGCCGTCTCGACGGTGATGATAATTGCATCGATGCCTTGAACTGCGGCGGCGTAGGATTTTACAAGCATAGTCAGCGTATTATATAATGTGTAGCGGCCTCGCGCGCCGACTCCGCCAATGAGCCACGGTAGAGCACCGTCCCGGCGGAGTCCACCACCAGGAAGTGGGGCAGCCGCTCGATGGCCAGGCGGTCGGCCAGCGGTCCGGCCAGCGAACCGGGTGTCCAGGTCTGAGTCCATGTGGCCGTGTCGCGGGCTATGGAGCGTTTCCACTCGGAAGTGTCCGTGTCCAGCGACACCTCGACGATGCGCAGTTTCGAGGAAGGTACATCCTTGCGCAGTTGTTTCATCATGTGCACCAGCCGCTGGCGCTCGGTGTGGCGGTTGTCGGCCATGAACAGGGTCAGGGGGTGGGACTTCAGCAGGAGTGTGTCGCGGCCGCCCGAGGTGGTGCGGAACACCAGCGTGTCCGGCACCGGGTACGCCGCCAGCACCCGCCGCAGCAGATCCTGAAATCCGGCCGTGAGCGTGGAGGGCCGTGCCTGGGGGTCAATGCTTTCCAATAGCGAATCGGCTCCCACGGGGTCGGAGTGGGCGTCGTAGAGGGTGGTGAGGAGCAATGTGGACACCACGTCGGCCGGGTTGGCGCGGACATAGCGCCCCACAGGCCCGTTTGGGCTGAAGGTGAGGCTGTCGGCCTCCGACGCCAGGAAGCTCGAGAAGCGGCCGGCAACATCCGAACCGGCGCCATCGGCCTTCATGCTCATGGCAAAGGGCTTCCCGCGGACAACGCCGAGGTCATAGTCCGTGCCGTTGCGACCGTAGAAGCGGCCCAGAAGGCGGTACTCGTGGTCGTAGAGGTCCACAACGGTGCCCTCCGGCGCCGAGCCCTCGAATTGGAATTCTCCCTCTCGGGCGGCCGTGAGGATGGTGCGGAATGCACCGTCGGAATAGTAGCCCACGCGGATGTTCATCGTCGCCTTGCCGTCCACGGTGCCCTTCACGCGGAAATGGTCCTCATCGCCGCAACCGGCAAGGAGGATGGCGCAAGAGGCAATCAGGAGCAGCAGGCGTCGCATCAATAGTCGCTGAACAGGCGGGGCTTGATGAGCAGGCCCACGCGGATTTGGGAGTGGAATTGGTTATACTCCAGCAACCCCTCGCCGTAGCCGTTGTAGAACTGCAGGTAGAGGTACTGGTTGTCCTTCTTGAATATGCGGTAGGAGAGGTCCACGATGGTGTTGCAATTCAGGTTCCAGCCCTTGCGCTTGACGATGGTCACACCGGCGGTGAAGCGGCGGTTGTCCGACAGGTACTGGAATCCCGCCTGCCAGAATCCGCAGTAGTCCACGATGTCGCGGTTGTTCTCGCCGTCCACAATGGGAATCCATATCTTGCCGTGCACCATCAGGTTCTTGGTCACGAACACGTTGCTGGACAGGGCCACACGGTTCCACGAGCGGCTCGCCAGCCCGTCGCGACCGTTGGACTCGTGCTCGATGATGAGCGTCAGCTTACCCACATAGCGGTTCTTGACGAATAAGGGTTTTGTCAGGCCTACGCCGGGGTTGAAGTTGAGGTCGGTCATCGGCATCGAGTTCTGCAGCACGTTCCAGAAGCACTTCTGCGTATAGAACAGGTAGAGGTAGGTGCCCCAGGGGAGCGTGGAGCGCGTAAGGCGCTGGGCTATGGAAATCTGGAACTTGATGTTCGTGTTCTCCTTATTCGCCTTGGGGCCTACCGAGGGGCCGAAGATGAAGTAGTTGTCCTTGTACAGGCCGAAGTAGGGCTGGTTGGAGAAGTCGCGTTTGACGCTGTCCTCGGCGAAGTCGCTCTTGCGCCCACCGGTGTCAAGAATCTGTGCCTGCAGCGGCATTCCGCACAGGCACAGGAGTATTACTACAGCTAATTTTCGCAGCATAGAGGGTTAGATAACGTCGTCCTCGATGGTTTCCAGTGCATCGGGCACGGGCGCGGCGGGAACTTCGTCGTTGGTGGCGGCTTCGAGTTTCTTCATTATGGCGAAGATAAAGCCGGCCGAGAGGAGGCACACCACAATGAGGATACCCCACAGCAGGGCCACATTGATTTCGTTCCACAGCAGTGCCGGGATTACCACCAGGTAGTTACCGATGGCCGTAGCGCCAAACCAGCAACCCATCATCAGGCCCTTGTACTTGGGAGGAGCCACCTTCGAAACGAAGGAAATACCCATGGGCGAGAGCAGAAGCTCGGCGAAGGTCAGGAAGAGGTAGGTAACAATGAGCACGTTGGGCGAAACCAGGTGTGCGCCCTGACCCTGGGCCGGAGCCACGCCAAGACCCAGCGAAGCAACCATCAGGAATGCGAATGCGAATGCGGCCACGAGCATGCCGTAGCCGATTTTGCGCGGTGCGCTGGGCTCTTTCTTGCGCTTGCCCAGCCATGCGAACAGGGCCACGGAGAAGGGAGTCAGGGCAACAACGTAGAAGGGGTTGAACTGCTGGTAAATCTGAGGCTGGAGGCCGGAGACGGTGTCGGGAGTCTCAACATAGAAGAGCACGATGCCCACGACGGCGGCAAGTGCGACAATGGCGCTGATGATTCTGCCCTTGCCTTTGCTCTGGAAAACATTGAACACGGCGTAAACCAGCACTGCAACCACGGCCAGGGCCCATACGTTGAAGAACACGCGTGTCCACGACGAGGTGGAGGTTTCGGTGAATACTTCAGCGAACTTGGTCAGCGTCATGCCGTTCTGGTGGAATACCATCCAGAAGAAGATAACCACGGTGAACACCAGCAGCAGGGCCACGATGCGGCTCTTTGTCTGCTCCTTGCTAAGCTCGGGAGCGGCGGCTGCGGCGGCATTCTTGGCGCCCTTGGTTTCGGCCACTTCGGTGTTGGTGTAGGTGCGGGCACCGGCTTTGTAGATGATGAACGAGACAATCATCGAGGCGCAGGCCACGGCGAAGGCGTAGGAGTAGCCGGTGGAGATGGCATCTATGAAGCTGTCGGCGAAGCCGGCCAGGTCGCCCGTGAATTGCGGGCAGTGCTGGGCGATGTAGGCGTTGACGGTGTCGGTGGCCTCGGCGCTCGGGGTTTCGTTGCTTACAATCTTGGTGCAGATGCTGGGCAGAGCCGGGTCGTAGACGAAGCCTTTGGCCTTGAGGGCGTTGTTGCAGAGCATCTGGGTCATCGACGGGGCGAACATGGCGCCGATGTTGATGGCCATGTAGAAGAGCGAGAATGCAACGTCGCGCTTGTCGGCGTAGCGGGGGTTATTGTACAGGTCGCCCACCATCACCTGGAGGTTGCCCTTGAACAGACCCGTGCCGATGGAAATCAGCAGCAGGGCCGCAAACATGATAACCATGGAGGATGTTTCCATGCGCGCCGTCGGCACGGCCATCAGCAGGTAGCCCAGGAACATCACCACGATGCCGAGGGTCACGGTCTTGCGGAAGTTCCACTTGTCGGCTACGATGCCGCCCAGCATTGGCATGAAGTACACCAGCGCCAGGAATGTAGAATAGATGAAGCCCGCCGTGGCGGTGCTGAACGCGAACTTCGCCTGCAGGAACAGGAGCAGAATCGCGAGCATGGTGTAGTAGCCGAAGCGCTCTCCTGTGTTCGAGAGGGCCAGCACATACAGTCCTTTGGGTTGATTCTTGAACATAATTATGGTTGGTTTATAGTATTTCTGCTTTTTCCGCGCGCTAAATTACACAATTTTATCCGAAAATGCCCTAAATTGAGGCAAAAAAGTACTCTGCCCTGCCCTTAGTTGCCAAGAAATAAGTAATTTTGCCATATGGAAGAAGCAGATTTTCTATCTCGTACGCGCCTTGTGGCCGGTGATGCCATGATGGAGCGCCTTGCGGCCACCCGCGTGATTCTCTTCGGCGTGGGCGGCGTCGGCTCATGGTGTGCTGAGGCCCTGGTTCGCTCCGGCGTGGGCCAACTCACCATCGTCGATTCCGACTGTGTGGCCGTCTCCAACATCAACCGCCAGCTGCCGGCCACATGGTCGGCCGTGGGGCAACCCAAGGTGGAGGTGCTCCGCCGCCGGCTCCTCGACATAAACCCCCAAGCAGAAATCACGGCCCTGCAGCAGCGCTACACCCCCGCGACAGCGCCCGACTTCGCCCTCGAAACCTACGACTTCGTCATCGACGCCATCGACTCCCTCCCCGACAAGACCCACCTGATTCTGCGCGCCACCGACGCGGCCACGGCTCCCCGCCAGGCCTTCTTCTCCTCCATGGGGGCAGCCCGCAAGCTCCGCCCCGAACTCATACGCACGGCCGAGTTCTGGAAAGTCGAGGGCTGCCCGCTGGCCCGAGCACTGCGCACCAACTTCCGCCGCTCCGGCATCTACCCCAAGCGCAAATTCAAGTGCGTCTACAGCCCCGAGCGCCTCGACCACCGCGCCGACGGTCCCCGCGCTATCAACGGCACCTTCGCCCACACCACAGCCATCTTCGGCCTCACCCTCGCCGGCCTGGTCATTGAAAATCTTTATTAAGAATAATCGAGATTAATCCCGGTTAATCCTGATTAATCTCGATTATTCTTGGTTGATTTCGAAATTGATTATGAGATATCCGCCTTATAGTAGCCGTTTTCGCGGAATTGCTGGTTCAGGTCGTAGATGCACTTTTTGTAGTCAGAGCTATCCATGCCTATGTAATAGCGATTGTCGTTTTCGTCATTATAGCAGATCTTTATCACCAGGCCTGACTTGGTTCGGAACTCGCGCTCGAGGCTCTCAGGCGTAGAGCCGCCCTCTATGCGGACGGTACAGTCGCCTTTGAAGCTGCGGATGTCGCCAAAGGTGGTATCAGAATCATAGGGCGTGATAGTTCCTCCGGTTCGGTCGGCCTGCTGGCCGGTTTTTACCATATAAACGCCGATTCTCAGGTAGGGATAGTCTTCTGTAAAGCCCTCCTGAAGGCGGCGGATAGTGCCCGAGCGCGTTAGGGTGTAGTTGAATCCGCAGTCCAGATTGCGCTGGCGCTCGGCGCGAGCTTCAGCCTCACGGCGACGCTCACGTTCGCGCTCTTCGGCCTCACGCTGGCGCTGACGTTCGCGCTCTTCGGCCTCACGCTGGCGCTGGCGTTCGCGCTCAGCTGCAAAATCGTCGTTTATTTTCTTCAACACAAGGTCGGAGCCCTTGTCTTCGTAAGCTATTAGAGTGTTCAAGGCTTTGATTATCACTTCCAGGAATTCCTTCCTATTTTCAAAGTTAGAGTTCTGGAGGGTGAACTTGGCTTCAAAATAGCCGTAACCATGATCCTCCTTTGCGCCATAGCCAATCTCCTTGGCCATCTTCTCGGCCAGCGGGGCGGTAGTGTCGGACTTATCCAACTGTTTTCCCAGTTTCACCTCGGCCTTGACGGTGGTTGAGTCGGCGGAAGCCTCAATGACCATTTCGGGGTGAGACAGTTCTGTGCCACTGGTGGTTTTTGTTTCCTTAAGCACAAGCAATAACTTATCGCCATTAATTTCGCTTTTCCGGACTGAGTTCATTGACTCAAATTTAACTTTGAGGTCCGTTAGGTCGGGGACATAGTACTGCGTCTTGATGCCCATCACGGTCGCCAGAGTCTTCAGAGCCTCCCATATCTCAGTCAGACACTTTTCAAGGTCGGGGAGCACTGTGGATGTTGGATTGTTCTGAGGATAATTCTTCAGATAGAAATGCTTGCGGATGCGGACAGTATCGCTGCTCTTAAAAGCCTCGAAACCTGTGTTTTTGGCATTAAATTTTTTGATAACATCGTCAAGATTAATGCCTTCCCACACCTTATTTTGGAGCGAAAGTCCTCCACTGATAGTGATACGTTCATTATTCGAAAACATCATCCACACGAAGCGCTCGGGGCGGAACGACTCGTCGCCCTTTACAACGAACTTCATATCGCCCTCGTCGTCCTTCTTGTTGTAGCTGGGCGCCTTGGCGAATTGCTTGCGAATCTTGTCCGTGTCGAAGAACTGATTTTTGGTTGCGCGCATATCCAAGTTTTCAAAAAGAACGAGGATTTTCTCATTTATGGCGCTGATGTGGTCAAGAACGGCTTTAGTACCGCTGCTTTCGATTCCGACCCCAAATCCGGATGCCAGCTCGTTGCCCGTGAAGGTGAGCTGTCCTTTCTCGGTTGCCGATGATTCCATTACTACCTCCCCCTTTTCTTTGGGCTTGAAGTCGGATATTTTACGAATCTGTTCGGAATTTAAGTTTTGATTGAGGTCGACCGCGTAGCGGATAGTGACCTTCTCGGGGGTGAGAGTAACGGTAACTGTGCGCCCGTACTTAAAGCCTTCCGCACCTTCAGGTATCTTCAAGGTCACCACGCCTGCTTCTTTGAAATTGCTGAAATATTCGTTTTCAAGCAGAATGTTGGCGATACCGGCGCAGTCGAACATCTTCTCGTGAAGCAATTCGACCTTAAAGGGTTCTTTGCTCATGAGTTCTTTCAGGGCGTCCTCTATGTTGCCGAAAATCTTTCCAAAAACCTCGCTAAGCTTTCGCAAAGTGGGAAAGGATTCGTAAGAAATTACACCTGACACCTTAAAGCGTCCATCCTCCATGCGATAAACGCTCAGGCCGTGGGCGCTGAATATATCCTTACACTTTGCACTACAGCCCGAAGGGAGATAGAAATCATAGGCTATCTCTGTGTCCACCTTGGTGAGAAAGAGGCGGAAATACTTAAACTCAGGAACTTTCACCTTCGCCTCCAGGCCTTGTGCGTCGCAGTTGGCCGGGACATATAATTTCTGTATTTCTACGTCGCGGCCCGTCTCCTTCACAGCAGCTTTCATGGTTTCGTAGTCCGGCGTAAACAAGCTAAGCCCCGAGTTTAGGGTTATAAGCTCTGCGGCAGAATCGATTTCATCCAACGCATTTTTAATTGCCGCAGCCAAAGTTTGGGCGCTCTTAACGTCGCGTTTACTCAGCTCTTTGCTCACCCACAGGATGTCATCTTTCAGTTCCGACTTCAAGAGGAGATTATCCTTGTTGAACTGCTCAACTTCGTCGTCATCGACATATTCTGAATTGTCCCACGCCACAGCCACAGTAAGCACATTATTGCCGGGGGTGAGGATGTGGGTTGTCTTTCGGTTAAAACCGGGGGTAGGATCAAGAACCTGACGGAAGGCGCCGTCTCTTTCGTTGAAATAGCCAACGTCCGCAAGGCGCACGGCCTCCCTTGTCACTGCGGGAACGTCCACCGTCCCACCGGTGAGGTCGCTGATTGAATTTTTCAGTTTGTCAAAAATGCCCATAGAAGGATGGTTTTATATTGTTGCAAAGTTATGAAAATTAATCCTAACCTACAAATGCGTGAGTGCTTGGAAAACGCATGTTTTTCGAACTTAATGGGTGCGAAAAATGTTGTATTATCAAAGCGTAGGGATTGAAATCCCGCCCTCTCTCCTCGAGGTTCCGGCGGCTGAAAGTGCTACCGACGTCGACAAAGGCCCGCACACCGCGGGCCTTTGTCGCACCCATACCCCCCGACTTGCGCATCGAGATTAATCCCGATAACTACTAAGATTGCTGTAAAATACGCTTTCTATAGAATACGTATTCTATAGAAAGAAAGTTATATAGAACTGCATTTCTATAGATAAATATTTCTATATAAATTTGTTTATATGATGGTTTTCCCCTATATTTGCGGAGTATTTATACTATGCAGTAAAATGACAAGATGAGAATAATCAACAAAATTGGAGCACCTGTTACTGGCGATGACTTTTATGGAAGAGAGAAAGAAATCGCACAGGCGCATCGTTACCTTAACGAGGGCCAATCGCTGCTACTGTCGGCACCACGTCGAATAGGGAAGTCGTCACTTGCAAAACGCTTGTTGGCCGACATGCAAACGCACGGCTGGAAGTGTGTCTACATTGATCTTCAAGGAATTGCAACTCAAGAAGCTTTTCTTAGATTATTAATTAATGCTTTTAAGGGCGCAGGTTTGATGAAAAAAACAGGACATTTGGCCAAGAATTTCCTGAGCACTGTGTTCAATTATACTGAAAGCATTGAATTGGGCGCCTTTAAAGTGGATTTAAATCACAAGGGAAATTTGGAATCACTTTACAATCGGTTGGCTGCTACCTTTGATTATGAGGAAGATACATTGATCGTAGTAGATGAATTGCCACTTTTCCTTGGTAAGTTAATGAATGAAAATGTTGATGCCCGGGGAGAAGTCGAGTTTTTATTAAACTGGTTCAGGAGTTTACGGCAGAATGAACATTCGAAGCTCCGTTGGATATTTTGTGGCTCGGCTGGGCTACGCAATTTCACGAACCATTATCAAATGTCTCAATCAATAAATGATTTGATTGATTTTGAACTCGGGGCGTTTCCCCAACATGAAGCAATTGGTTTTTTGAAATTGCTGGCCACTTCCTATAATTTCAGGATGGATGATGAAGTTACTCTATATGCTTTAACTCAACTTCAGTGGCCGATCCCCTACTTTATCCAGCTAATAGTAGATAAAATAATTTCCTCCAGGCCTCTTGAAGATGTGACTCCGGTTACAATCCAAGATGTAGATAGAGCAATTGACACCCTTTCTCAATCTGACTATTTTATGACTTGGGATGAACGGCTGTCCGAATACCGTGATTTGGAACCGCTTGCGCGTCAAGTCCTTGATAGACTTTCCGTATTGGAAGATGGTCAGGTAAAAGGGAGGTTGGTTGACATCGCAATGGCCGGAAGAAAAAGCTTCGAAGAGGCGGAAGTGCGCAAACAGCTCACTAAGGTATTGGAAATGCTTGAGCACGACGGATATTTATTGAGAAACGGCTCAGTCCGAAAATTCAGGTCACCATTGCTCAGAAGATGGTGGAATCATAAATTTATTGACTGATATTATGGAGGTTACCAAGGGATCAGATAATACAACGATAACTAAAATCCGGCAGTATGTTTCGGAAAATACCCGCATAGATCATATCCCCCAGCCCCTTTTCGTCATGGGCGAATATGGCACCGGTAAGTCAACATTACTAAAGAAATTAGTATCGGAATTAGGGGAAAACCGAGGCTATGATGTGCGATTGTACGATGGTAGACAGTTCTTTGCAAGTACTGACATAATTTCTGCTATAGAAAAATCAGAGGACACCGGGATTGTAATGGAAAAAAGTCCGGTACGGCCGATTGTCTTAATCGATGACATTGACTATTACCTCAAGCGAAGCTCTTTTGAAGATCAATACCTACTTCGAAATTACCTCAACAGTGATTTTTCTCCTTTATTGGTTGCTTCAATTTCGGCTATTGACAAATCCCTGTCCGACTATAATGCCCCTTTTTTTGAAGGTGTGCGAATATTATATATTCCCGCTTTTGAAACAAATGATATATCGGTTGAAAACCTGACACAAGAAACCAAGAATCGTATTGAGGCACTGATGGAGTTCTTACCTCCGGTAGTGGGTTCTTTCAAAATGGCGTCGGAAATTGTGAGCCTGTCTTCCAACCGGGATGCTGATATAAACGCACTTATTGAGCGGTTTGATCATATATATCGCACTAAATTTGAGTCTCTACCGGCATATTCTCAGAAGATTCTTTATTCCATAGCAAACTCCGATGGTGCTGTGGAACTTTCAAAACTGAGGACTCTCACCGATTTACCCGCAGGAATTCTTTCCCCTTATCTGCGTCAACTTGTAAAAGAGGGTTGTCTGAGAAAGATGAGTACAAAAAAACGCAACGTACCCTATGCCATTAATGATAAACTTTTTAAGTTGTGGTTAAGCACTATGCGATAATTACTCCCCTGCGAGGAGGGATAGGTAGGCTTGGGCGATGGTGGGGGCGCTGAAGCGGTCGGCAACGGAGGCCCGGAGGGCCTCGCGGTCGGCGGGGTGATTCAGCGCGTAGCGTATGCCTTCGGCCAGGGCGGCTGTGTCGCCCACGGGGGCGAGGTAGCCCGTGTGCAGGTGGTCGATGATGTCGGCTTGCCCGCCGCGGTCGAAGCTCACGGGGAAGGCTCCGGCGGCCAGACCCTCGATGAGCGTGCCGGGCAACGTTTCGAACAGCGACGACGAAAGCACCACGTCGGCGTGATGGTAGAGCGACCGCACGCGTTCGGGGTCGGCAATCGGCCCGAGCCATAGGTGGGGCATCTTCAAGCCGTCTAAAAGCGCCGGATTGCGCAGGTTGCCGAAGAACACCGCCGTGGCGCCCTCCCCTACCCTGTTTAGCGCATCAATCGCCAGCTCAAAACCCTTGACGGGGTCATCCAGCCGCGCAGCGCCCATCACAATCAGCGGCCCGTCGGGCAGCCCGAGGTCAGCACGCGAATACTTTGGTGGGAGAGCATATTCCTGAGCGGGGAAGGCGTTGGGAATCACTTCAATACGTTGCCCGGCCATTACGGTGCTTTGTCGGCAACGCTCGGCCAGCCACCGGCTTACGGCCACAAAGGTTATGGGCACATCGGCGTAGAGCGCCATCTTGCGCAGGGCCGTCCGGCGCGACAGGTCGCCCTCCCCTGCCCTGCCGTGCAGCAAGGGGCAGAAGCCGCACGGCGGCTCGTTGCGGAAGCGTTCGCAATCGCCCGTGTGGTGGCAAATGCCTGTGGCGTTCCACATGTCGTGCATCGTCCACAGAATACGCTTGCCCATGCGTCCGATTTTGCGTATTTCTTCGAGCGACACCATCCCCTGATTGACCCAGTTGAGAATCACCGCGTCGGCCTCGCGTACCCATGGATGGCGCGACAGCGCGTGGCCATCGGTTGCAATCGAAGCCTTGAAGAGGTCCTCGCGGTTGAAGCCGTTGCCGGCGAAAATGCGCAGGTGTTCGGCATAGAATGGCAGCCGGCTGCCCCCGACGGCGCCCACGAATGGCCGGTCGGTGGTGCGGTCGACCACCAGCAACCGGGCGTCATGGCCCGCCGCACGCAATGCCTCGGTCAGGCGCATGGTCACCACCGACGCACCTCCTTTGGAGTCGGAATGGTTGATGAGGCAAACCTTCATCGGCGGTGCAATTTTTTAAGCACCGGCTCGGTGAGCGACCGCAGCGGAACCCCCTCCACACGCACAAACACCCACACGAACACTGCCAGCAACGCCGCGCGGATCAACCCGTTGACCCACGCTCCCAGACCCAGCAGCGGCAGCAGGTGGAAGCCCACGGCATAGAGCACGCCGGCGGTGAGGAAGTAGGTCAGGATGCGGCCCACGGGGTAGTGCAGCGGGTAGTAGCGGTGGCCGAAGAAGAAGCTCAGAAGCATCATCAGCGCGTAGCTCGACAGGGCCGCGATGGCGCAACCCATATAGCCGATGTGCGGCACCAGGACCACGTTCAGCACAATGGTCACCGTCAGGCCTATGAGCGAGAAAATCATGCCCCAGTAGGTGCGGTCGGTCAGCTTGTACCACACCGAGAGGTTGAAGAAAATACCGAAGAAAATTTCGCCCGCCATGATAATGGGCACTACGCCCAGCCCCGAGAAATAGCGCGCGGCGATGAAGTGGCGGATGATGTTGAGGTAGAACATCACGCCCAGGAAGATGAACAGCGCGAAGGCCACGAAGTAAGTCATCGCGTCGCGGTAAGCCTGCTTCTTGTCGGCCCCGCCGTCCTCCTTGGCACGCGAGAAGATGAACGGCTCGTAGGCGAAGCGGAAAGCCTGCAGGAACACCAGCAGCAGCACCGCAATCTTATAGTTGGCGCCATAAATACCCAGGCCGTACATAGCCTCGGCGGGGTCGCTCACAAGGTGAGGGTAGAGAATTTTGTCGATGGTCTGGTTCATTATGCCCGCCACGCCCAGCACCAGCAGCGGAGCGGAGTAGACCATCATTTCGCGCCAAAGCTTGCTGTTGAACCGCCAGCGGAAACCGGTCAGCTCGGGAATCATCATCACCAGATTCACCGCCGAAGCGATGAGGTTGGCCAGGAAGATGTAGCCGATGCCGAAGTCCGGCGCGTAGAACCAGCTGACCGTCGCCGGTGCCACCCGCATAAGGTAGGGGCAGAGGAGGATGAAAAAGAGATTCAGGCCTATGTTGAGGCCGATATTGATCAGGCGGATGGTTGCGAAGCGGAAGGGGCGCTTGCGGTAGCGCAGGTAGCCGTAGGGCAGGGCAGTGAAGGCGTCGATTCCCACGCATATGGCCATCATGGCCACATAGGAGGGATGCCCGTCGCACTCCATCGCCACCGTGCACGGGCCCAGAAACACCAGCACCAGCACGATGAACAGCGTCGAGGTCGTGGCCAGCGAAATGAGGCACGTGGAGTAGACCTCCATCGGGTCCTTCCAGCGCTCGTGGTTGGCGAAGCGGAAAAAGCCCGTCTCAAGGCCGTAGGTCAGTATCACCAGCGCCAGGGCAACCACAGAGTAGACAAACGTCACCACGCCGTACTCCGCCACGGCGAACGTGATGGTGTACAGCGGAACGAGCATCCAGTTCAGGAAGCGTCCCACAATGGAACTCACGCCGTAGATGGCAGTGTCTTTAACCAGCGATTTTATGCCCGCCATCAGTGTTTCTTACGCGAAATGTAGGCGGTGACGCCCATGGAGAAAATGAAGTACAGCGCGCAGAGTATCCACAACGCATAGTAGGCCTGGCGCACCTCCCAGAGGGTGGCGCCGTTGGAGTTGATGCGGATAAAGCCCTCCACGCCCCAGATGCCGGGGATGAGGTTGCCCAGCCAGAGGCATATCTGCGGCATGGCGTAACGCGGCCACGTGAGGCCCGACAGGAACAGGAACACCACCGATGTGAACACGATGATGACGAAGCCGCTCTCGCGCTGCTTCATGATGATGTTCAGCGTCAGGCCGAAGAAGGCCGAAGCCAGCAGCAGCGGCAGAGCCATCGGGAGGTAGTCGGCCGGGTTGCCGTGCATGGGCAGGCGGAACATCCACGGAATCCAGTGCATCACGAAGATAGTGGCCGGAATGTAGAACACGGTGTAGGCCAGCGCCTTGCCCCAGACAGTGGCACTGACACCCACGCCCCCGACCTGCTCGGGGTCCACGCCCGCGTTGCGGCGCCGGCGCTCGCGGCTGGTGCCCCCCAGCATGCAGATGCCCAAAATCATACTTTGCTGGAGAATCAGAATCACGATGCCCGGAATGACGAACGACGCGAAGCCCTGCTCGGTGTCGCCCAGGAAGTTAGCCTGACTGTTGACCGGCAGAAGCGAGCCGCTCGGAATGTACGACTCCAGGCCCTTGTCGTCGATGGCGCCTGCAGAGAGGTCGCTCACCTCTTTCATCTGAACGTCCGTCAGGCCCGACACGAAGGTGCGGTAACGCAGAAGCAGGGCCATGTCCATGAAAAACTCCGCATGGGCCGTTTCGCTGCGACCCAGCTTCTTACCGTAGGAGGCAGGTATTTTAAGAATGGCGTACACCTGCCCCTCTGCCATCATGCGCTTGGCGTCGGCCATGTTGGAGCAGTAGTCGTAGATGTCGAACGCCGGGGCTGCCCCGAGGGTCTGGACAAGGTCGCGCGAGGCCTGCGTACGGCAGTCGTCAACCACCGCCACGGGGATGTCGTTCACAACCTCCGGGTTGTAGATCAGCGTGTACACGATGGGGTAGAGCAGGGGGAGACCCAGGAAGAATATCAGCACGCCGGGGTCGTGCACCACCAGGCGTATTTCGTTGGCGAATACGCGGGCGGTGCCGGCGAACCAGCGGCCTATGGAGCGGAACACATTCATATCAGGGAACGTAAACAGGGTTCTGGCAAGCCTTGCGCAACTTCCACAGCCCCAGGGGGAACAGCAGCAGGAATGCGAGCAAAGCCGCGAAATAGTACCGTGAATAGTAGAGGTCCAGGCCGTTGAGGCCCTCGTTGAGGTAAATCAGGAACCAATAGCGCACCGGGGCCAGGTAGCTGAAGATTGCGATTGCGCCGTACATGTCCTGCACCGGGTAGGAGAAGCCGGCGAAGCTGAAGGTGAGGATGCCGAAGAGGGCCCCGAGGCTGAAAGCCAGGCGCGGGTTGGGGAAGATGCAGCACACGGCCACGCCGAAGCATTGGTAGGCTGCGACCATCAGCATCGTGGCCACACACATCCATCCTATCGACCCGTAGAAGGGGAAGTGCATGAACCCGAACATCACCGCAACCATCATCAGCCCGATGGCCGAGAAGGCAACGGTGTGGGGCAGAAGCTTGGAAATCATCGCAATGGACATGCGGCCCCCGGAAGTGGCGAGCCACGCCGGCGATGTCCCCTCTTTTATTTCGATGGTGATGCAGAAAATGGTCATCAGCAGCACCATAAGCCCCAGCACACCGAAGCAGAACGACGGCGCCATGTAGTAGGCGTAATTCATCCACGGGTTACCCAGCGGGAACTGGTCGAAGGTCATCGACGGGGTGCTGATGGCTCCTTCAAGCCCGGTGGCCGAGAGTACCGACTTCACCACGCCGCCGGCGGTAACCACCGCCGCCGTCTTGAAGCCCTTGAAGGCCAGCGTGCCGGGGATGAAGTAGGTCAGGTTGGAGTAGAACTCCAGCGTCGGCGTCCGTCCGCTCAGAGTCTCCTTCTGGAAGTGGGGCGGAATGACGAAGAAACCGAAAATCTTTCCCTGACGGACCTTCGCCAGCGCGTCCTCGTAGCTGTCGCTGTGCTCCACAATCGATAGCTGCTGTTCGCTGGCCAGATTGCGGATGAGCTCGCGCGACATCGGCGAGTTGTCGTAGTCCACCACGGCCGTGGGCACACGGTTGGGCAAACCCGAGTTGAGCAGAATCAGGAAGAAGGCCAGAAACAGCGGCGCAATCAGCAGCCCTCCCAGATACATCTTCCGGGAGCCCATGCGGCGTATTTCGCGGCGCATTCCGGCTATGAGGTTAAGCCCCATGGTTTACTTCTGAACGTCGTGGTGAAACAGAACCGACATGCCCGGACGCAGACCCTCCACCTTGGCCGTGGGGCGCGCCTTGATCTGGAACGTACGGCTGTCGTAGCCGCCGGTACTCTTGGTGCTGCGCCAGGTGGCATAGGTACCCATGTCGCGGACGTAGTAAACTTCAACTTCGATTTCGTCGCCTCCGAGGCCGGGCACTTCAACTTTGATTTTCGTACCCTGCTTGAACTCGGGAAGGAGTTCTTCGCGGATGTTGAAGGTCACGAAGCGGTCGTCGCTGCGCAGAAGGCTCATAATCGGAGCACCCATGGCCACGAGTTCGCCCACTTCGGGGTAAACCTCGTCGATGGTGCCGTCGAAGGGCGCCGTCAGGTAGCTGTCCTCCAGCAGGGCATTGACCTGATTCACATTGCTTTGCGCACCGGCAACCATAGCGGCCGCGCTCTGCTTGTCCTCGCTCTGGGCGCCGGCCTTGGCCAGGGCCAGCTGGCTGGCGGCGGCATCGCGCTGGGCCACGGCGGCATCGTAGGCGGCCTTGGCTTCATCGCGCTTCTGCTCGGGCACCACACCCTCGTTGAAGAGGCGCTCCATGCGGTCGTAGGTCTTCTTGCTGATGCTTACGGCGGCTTCGGCGGTGCGTACCATATCCGAGGCGGCCTGGATTATCTGCGACCGTGTGCCGGCGTCGATTTTGCGGTTCTGTGCCTGGGCCACGGTCTCCATGGCCTCGGCCTGGCCCAGCTGCGCCTCTACTATCGACGAGTGGATGCGCACCAGCGTGTCGCCGGCATGGACGGTGTCGCCCTCGTGGGCATAAATCTCAACCACGCGGCCCGGCAGCTTGCCCGAGATGCGGTTGGTGGTCCCTTCAACCTGGCCCTCGATGATGTCAACAGGGCGGTTCATGAAGCAAAAACCGATGATGGCCACTACTATGGCCACGGCCACTACGCAGGCCAGCGTAATCAATAGTGAGCGGGAAGTCCGCGCTTCCGATGTGCTATCTTGTGTCATTAGTAACTATATTTTTAGCTAAAATTAATTTCCAAAAATGAACCTAACGGCTAAAGCCTAAAGCCAAAACCCTTAAACCCATAAACCTCAAGTTTCGCCTGCGAAACTTGACCTAAAGCGTCCCCAGGGCCTTGCGGAGGTACACCTGGCAGAGCTGCACCTCAATCATGGCGTCGATTTGTTCGGAGTGGGCCTTGAGCCAAGCCGTCTGGGCTTCCATCACTGTCTCGGAGGTGCTCACACCTTCTTTATAGCCCAGGGTGGCCATGCGCAGGTTCTCGTCGGCCTTGGCCAGGTTGGCGTTGGCGGTGTTGTAGGTTTTGTAAGCTTCCTGAGTCTTGAACGAAGCCTGACGCACCTGCAGGGTGACGAGCTCCTTGGCGTCCTCCAGCTCGAGGCTGCGGATAATCTCGTCGGCTTCAGCGGCCTTGTATTTGGCGCGGTTGCCGCCCCAGTGCCATATGGGAATGGTGACCATGGCGCCCACGGAGAAATTCCCCTTGAAGCGCTTCTTGAAGCCGTCGAACATGTTGGGATTGCTGAACTCATAAGCGCCCACCAGCGCCACATTGGGCAGCATCGACGCCAGGGCCACGCGCTTGGTCTGCTTGGCAACCTCTACGGCCTCGCCGAGAGCCTTGAGGTCGTTGCGGTTGGCGAACACGTTCTCCATGTCATATTGGTGGTCGGCGTGGGCCTCGGTGGGAGTCACCACGGGCGCGTCCTCGTCGGCAAGCGTCAGCGGGGTGTCCACAGGCAGGCCGCAGAGCTGCGCCAGAGCCATTTTGCTCAGAACCAGGCCGTTCTCTACCTTGGTGAGGTCCACCTCGGCGGAGTTCAGCTTCACATCCACGCTCAGGGCATCGCTGCGGGTGGCAACACCCTCCTCAATCATCAGGTGCACGTCGTTGCTGAGCGTCTTGAGCAGATCCACATAGCTCACGGCCAGCTTGTATTTAGCCTTGAGCGACACCACCTGCCAGTAGGCGGCGTCCACGGCGTAAATCACATTCTCGGCCTCGGCATTGTGCATATCGGCGGCGGCGCGCTTGGCTGCCTTGGTAATCTTGTTCAGGGCCACGATTTTGCCGCCCATATATACAGGCTGTGTAAGCGTAACCGCTCCGAAGAACACGTTGTGGATGTCGAAGGTCATAGCATCCTTCGGTATCAGAGCCACCGTCGAGGGGATATACGAGCCGTCGGGAGCCTTGATAGGCTCGCCGGTCATCGGGTTCTTCACCAGGTTGAACTGGTACGACTGCGACTCCAGATCGAAAGTCTTCGTCGGCAGCAGCTGGTCCTTGTCGAAGATGGATATGTTCCGCTGGTTGTACATGTAGCCGCCGGCGAAGTCGATTGCCGGAAGATAGGCCGCGAAGGCCTCCTTATTCTGCCAGTCGGCCTGAGCCATGCGCTGGCGGGCTATCATCAGCTGCTTGTTGTTGGCCAGGGCCAGGCTGCGGAAGTCCTCCAGTGTGGTAGGAGCTGGTTCCTGCGCAGCTGCGCACAGGCTCGCGCCTCCAAGCACGGCGGCCGTGGCTATTTGCTTTAATGTGTTGATATGTAGTCGCATAGGACAGTTTTAAGGTTGTTTCTTCTGTGGGTGATGCTCTTTTCTAACCACCCGAAGGCCGGCTTAGTTCAAATGGCCTGCCGCTTTATGGTGCAAATATACTTTTATTTTTGGGAAAAATCAAAAATTTGCGTACTTTTGCCACAGAATTCTGCCTTAACACTATTCATGAAAAAAATCATCCTTTTTGCATTGCTCGCCCTCATTGCAATGCCCTTTGCCGTGGCTCAGAAAAACGACGCCAAGCGCTCGGTTCAGGTAGCCGGCATAGCCTTCTATAACTTCGAAAACCTCTTCGACACCATCCCCAACAACCCCGAGAACCGCGACGAGGAATTCACCCCCGCCGGCTCCCGCCAGTGGGACGGACGCAAGTACTGGGAGAAAGTCCACAACCTGGCCTACGCCATATCCCAGTTCGCCACCAAGACCACGCCCAAGGGCCCGGCCATTATCGGCGTGTCCGAAATTGAGAACCGCTCCGTCATGGAAGATGTCGTAGCCCAGCCCGAACTCGCTCCCTGGCACCTACAGGTTGTGCACCACGACAGCCCCGACGCACGCGGCGTCGACGTAGGCCTCCTCTACAACCCATCATACTTCAAGCTCGAAAACGTCACCAACCACCGCGCCACGGCCATCCCCTACCGCACCCGCGACCAGATGTGCGTCGTCGGCTCACTCCTGGGCCAGCGCATCGCCGTCATCGTCAACCACTGGCCCTCGCGCCTGGGCGGACAGGAGCAGAGCGAACCCAACCGTATTGCCGCCGCAGAACTCTCCAAAAGCATAGCCGACAGCCTCTGGGCCATCGACCCTAACATCGGCGTAATCATCATGGGCGACCTCAACGACGACCCCATGAACAAGAGCTGCGCCAAAATTATCGGCGGAAAACGCAAAATCGACCAGGTCAGCAGCCCCCACGGATTCTTCAACCCCTGGTGGGACAAGCTCGAAAAGGGCATCGGCACACTCGCCTACAAAAGCGCCTGGAACCTCTTCGACCAGATCATGATTTCCGGAAACCTCACCCTCAAATACACCAACGATAACCTGTGGCATTTCTACGACGCCAAGGTGCTCAACTTCGAATTCCTCCGCGACACCGAAGGAACACGGCAGGGATACCCCAAGCGAACATATGCCTCCGGAAGCTACCTCGGCGGATACTCCGACCACTTCCCCACCGAAATCTTCCTCCGCCGCTACGTTGAAAAGAAACACTAATAACCAACACATATGAAGAAACTTCTACTTTCTCTTTTCTGTCTCATTGGCTTCCTCGGGGCCAATGCTACAGAGGTCACTTTCGACTTCACCGAAAATGACTACGGCTTGACCCATGTTGACAGCACCATCAAGGACGACAAAAGCACCGAAGATGTCAACGAAGAATACCCAGACCTGGGCAAAACCATCACCCTCGATGGCGTCAGCATCACCCTCGACAAGCTCGAAGGTTCCGGCGTGCGCTACTGGGTTGCCAAAGAAAATACCTTCCGCGTGAACAAGAACAGCGGTATTACTATCGCTGCTAAAGGTCACTACATCAACACTGTAACTTTTACCGGAACCCTTGGCACCTTTACCGTAAACGTGGGTAAATACGACACGTCCAAACATGTTTGGACCGGCGCTTCTGAAAGCCTTACTTTCACTAATTCAGGCTCAAGCACTATCCAAATCAAAACCATCACAATCGAGTACTCCGACAACTCCGAGGCTCCCGTTGAACCCGAACCCGAAGTTACCTCCGTCAAGACCGTAGCCGAAACCATCGCCCTCGAATCCGGCACAGCCGTTAAGGTCGACTACGAACTCACCGTAGGCTTTGTGCATGGCAGCAACGTTTTCGCCTGCGACGCCGACGGCGACTTCATCCAGATCTACAACTCCAACACCCTCAAGGTCGGCGACAAGATTCCCGCCGGCTGGGAAGCAACCTACACTCTTTTTAATGATGTGACCCCCGAACTCCAAAAGTGCACCCTCCCCACCGAGGTAACCGCCGGCACTTTCACCCCTGCCGAAGTCGCTCCTTCCACCATCTCCAACGCGATGGTTAACAGCGTGGTGATGATCAAAAACGTTGTATTCGACGAAGCTACTCCAGCCGCTCAGGAAAACTTCACCGGCAAGGTCGGTGACGATGAAGTTACCTTCCGCAATAACTACAAATACGCCAGCGTGCCCGCCGGTACTTACGACGTAACCGTTGTTGTAACCATCTATCAGGGCGCCCCCAGCCTCTACATCGCCTCCTACAACACCGGCGAAGAAGAACCCGTTGAGCCCACCCCCTCCACCGCTACCACCGTTAAGACCGTAGCACAAACCATCGCCCTCGCTTCCGATACCAAGGTCAAGGTTGACTACGAACTCACCGTAGGCTTCGTCAACGGTAGCAACGTATTCGTTTGCGACGCCGCAGGCGACTTCATCCAGATCTACAACTCCAACACCCTCAAGGTCGGCGACAAGATTCCCGCCGGCTGGGAAGCTACCTACACCCTCTACAACAACGTAACTCCCGAGCTGACCAAGTGCACCCTCCCCACCGGCATCACCGCCGGAACCTTCACCGCTAAGGAAGTGGCCGCCGATGCCATCACCAACGCCATGGTCAACCACGTGGTAATGATCAAGAACGTTGTCTTTGCCGAAGCCACCCCCGCCGCCAAGGAGAACTTCACCGCCAAGGTGGGCGACGCAGAAATCACCCTCCGCAACAACTACTCCCTCGGCAGCGTGCCCGCCGGCACCTACGACGTCGTAGTCGTTGTAACCATCTTCGAAGGCGCCCCCAGCCTCTATGTTGCCTCCTACAACACCACCGGCGACCAGCCCGTTGAACCCGAAGCTACCGTGGTTAAGAGCGTCGCTGAAACCATCGCCCTCGCTTCCGGCACAGCCATCAAGGTCGACTACGAACTCACCGTCGGCTGGGTGAGCAACCGCAACGTATTCGTTTGCGATGCCGCCGGCGACTTCATCCAGATCTACAACGAGAACACCCTCAAGGTAGGCGACAAGATTCCCGCAGGCTGGACCGCAGTCTATACCCTCTACAACAGCAACACCCCCGAAATCGAAAAGGCTAACCTCCCCGATGAAGTTACCGCCGGAACCTTCACACCCGCTGAAGTAGCCGCTGCCGACGTCGACGCTTCCCTGGTCAACAGCGTTGTCCTCATCAAGAACGTTGTCCTCGATGCCGCCACTCCCGCTGCCACCGAAACCGACAACAACAAGAAGAACTTCACCGGCAAGGTAGGCGACGTAGAACTCAACTTCCGCAACAACTACAAAGTTGAATCCGTTCCCGCCGGCACCTACGACATCACCGTCGTAGTGACCCTCTACAACGGCGAGCCCAGCCTCTACGTGACCAACTTCGCCAAGAGCTCCGGCCTCGACAGCGTAACCGTCGACGCCGCCGAAGCCGTCTACTACAACCTCAACGGCGTCCGCGTTGCCAACCCCGAAAACGGCATCTTCATCCGCATCCAGTCCGGCAAAGCCGAAAAAGTAATGGTAAAATAATTAGGAGGGTAGGTCTCCTGACCTACCACTTCGCGAACCCCCAAAATTAGGAGGGTAGGTCTCCAGACCTACCACCTTTAAGAAATAGCCAAATTAAGAAGGTAAGTCTCCAGACCTACCACCTTCAAAAAGGTACTAAACAATAATCCGCAGGGGATGATTTAGTTCATCCCCTGCAATTTTAATGCTTATGGATTATCCATTTCTTTCCGATTCACTATCCGTCGAGAAGCACGAAACCGGTAAACTCCCCCATTGGAATCAGGACGCATCTATCCAATTTGTTACTTTTCGCCTTGCCGATTCTCTGCCCAGGGAAAAAATAGAAAAATTGTCCGCTATAAGGAAGACAATACTTTCAAAGTCCCCGAACATGTCGCCGGATGAACTAAAACGTGAATATCAAAGGAGAATTGGGCCTATAGAGAGCCGTTTGTTAGATGCGGGCTTTGGGGAGTGTATTCTGCAATTCAAACCCATAAGAAAGTCAGTTGAGGAAGCCATATTCTTTCTTCATGGCAAATTCTATCAGATTATTGCCTTCGTCATAATGCCTAATCATGTGCACCTCTTGATTCACATGCTTCCTAATCATACTATATTCGAAGTCATGAAATCCATAAAAGGTTTTTCCGCTCGAAAAATTAATGAGAATATAGGCCAGGAAGGAAAAATATGGCAATGTGATTATTTCGACCGCATAATCCGTAACCGAGTGCATTACGACAATACTTTAGAATACATAAAGGCCAACCCTCGCCACCTCCCGGCTGGAGTCTATACCCTCTATATCAATCCCGACTACTACATAGGAGGGTAATTGGCAGGATATTTAGATGGGTATTTAGGAGGGTAGGTCTCCAGACCTACCAAAAGGTATCGCTTAGGGAGGGTAAGTCTCCAGACCTACCAAAAGGTATCGCTTAGGGAGGGTAAGTCTCCGGACCTACCAAAAAAAGAGCCACAATGACGACAAACGGGCGGTCTGGAGACCGCCCCTCCGACATACCGTCGCGCACCGTCGAGCGCCGTCCCTCCGCCCTCCGCGACAAAAAAAGCGACCCCCGCACGGAGGGTCGCTTAAGCTTTACAAATCGAAGGATTACTTCAGGGAAACCTTCTCAGCCTTGCCGCCCTGAACGCGAACGTAGATGCCGCTTTCGGGGTTGGCTACGCGAACACCCTGGAGGTTGTAGTACACTGCCTCTGCGGCCTCAACACCCACGTTCTCGATGCCCGTGGTGCCGTCGGCTGCAACTACCAGCGACTTCACTGCCGAAGGAGCCTTACCGGCCTTCTTGGCCATGTACTTCACATTCATTGCCTGGCCCTGCTCGAAAGTCAGAGGATGGGTGGTGTGGTTGTAGGTCCACTCGGTGTTGGGAGCTGCCTTGCGGGGAGCAACCTGTGCGGCTTCGGTGAAGATGTTGTTGTGGTCCGGATCCTCGCCGCCGTGGCGGTAGAGGATGTGAGCACCCTCTTCAAGACCTTCGAACTCAATCGCTTCTCCGTGGGCATAAGTGCGGATGGTAGCCTCAGGAGCCGTCGTCGCAGCCTGCGCCATGTACTCGATGGGATACAGCTG
>CAYNHP010000031.1:0-5859 GCA_964397235.1 uncultured Bacteroides sp.
GTCTCCAACGTGAGGGTCTGCAGGAAAATTCGAGATTAATCTGGATTAATCATGTTTAATCTCGATTAATCATGAACCGGAGGGACAGGCAGCGGCATGTGGCTGTGTGATTATGGTGGGAACTATAGCTCCCGGGCTTGGCGGCGGTCGAGGGCGAGCTGGGCGGTGAGGGCGTCAAGGGAGGGGAAGCGGCGCTCGGAGCGCAGGCGGGCAAGCAGGCGCAGGGTGAGGTCGCGGCCATAGAGGTCGCCCTCAAAGTCGATGATGTGGACCTCGACGGTGCGCCGGGCCGACTCGCCGTCGACGGTGGGTCGGCGCCCGATGTTGAGCATACCGCGGCGGACGGTGCGGTCGGGCAGCACTACGTCCACGGCATAGACGCCGTCGGCGGGGAGGATAAGGGAGCTGTCGGGCACCTCGATGTTGGCGGTGGGGAACCCGATTGAGCGGCCCAAGTGCTTGCCGCCCACCACTTTGCCCGTAATCTGGTAGGGGCGCCCCAGAAGCTGCGCGCCTTTGGTCACATCGCCCGCCGCGAGGGCCTCACGGATGGCCGAACTGCTCACTCCGGAGCCGGAGTCGAGCTCGGGGAAGTTGATGATTTCGATGCCGGCGGTGGCGGGGGCCAGTTCGGAGGCACGCCGGCGGTCGGAGCCTATGTGGTTGTTGAAGCCCATGGCCAACACGCGCACATCCTCGCGAGTGCGCAGGATGTCGAGGAACTCAGCCGCGGTGCAGGCGGCCATAGCGCGGTCGAAGGGCAGGATGGTGATGTCGTTGATACCCAGCTCTTTAAGGCGCTCGATGCGCTCGGTTGTGGAGGACAGCGCACCGGGGCAACGCTCGGGGGCGACCACGCGCAGGGGGTGGTCGGCGAAGGTGATGATTTTGGGCCGGAAACCGCGGGCGGCGGCTTCGCGCTTGAGCATTTCCACCAGGAAGGCATGGCCGCGGTGAACGCCGTCGAAGGTGCCTACAGCTGCGATATATCCATGCTCCGGGGTGGTCATGCCTACTTTTTTTGCGGGATATAGTCCATGAACTCAGTGCCGGGGAGCACGTGGGCGGTTTTGAATCCCAGGCGTGCGGCGGCCTCGGTGTTGGCGGCGGAGTCGTCGAAGAAGAGGGTGTCGGCGGGGTCGATGCCGAGGTAGTCGATGGCGTAGCGGAAAATTTTCTCGTCGGGCTTGCAAGCGCGGGCCTTGTAGGAGGTGACCATGCCGTCGAAGTAGTCCTCACGGCGCAGCCCCTCCTTGGCGAACTCGTTGGCTATCACGCCGTTCCACATGATTGGGTTGGTGTTGGACAGGACGTAGATGTTGTAGCCCCTGGCACGGAGTTCGCGCAGGGCGCGGAGGCGGTGCTCGGGAATTCCGATGATGAATTTCTGGAAGGCGGTGTCGATTTGGTAGTCCGTCACGCCCGGGGGCAGGTCCTTGCGGATTTGTGCGTGGAACTGCTCAGTGTTGATGGACCCGTTTTCGAGGTCCATGAATGCGCCGGTCTGGGCGTAGAGGCCGAAGTAATCGTCGGCGTTTTGGAGTCCGAGGGCTTTGAAGGCATCTACGCAGCGCTGGCGTTCGATGTCGATGATTACGCCGCCGAGGTCAAACAGAAGATTCATATCTTTATTCAGTTTCGCAGGCGAAACTGAGGGTTATGAGGTTGAGAGATTAAGGGATTAGAGATTAAGGGATTAGAGATTAGGAGATTAAGCGGGCATTGTCAGGAGCCGGAATGGTAAACTGCTAAACAACTAAACAGGTAAACCGCTAAACCCATAAACTTTAAACCTTAAATCTTAAACTGATAAACTGGATAAGTCCGAAGGAAAAAGAAAAGCTCCGCCCACGTGAGTGATCGGAGCCAGTAGCCCATAGGAGAATCGAACTCCTCTTTCAAGAATGAAAATCTTGCGTCCTAGCCGATAGACGAATGGGCCGTGAGGGCGAAGCCCAAAGCTTTAGAATCAGGCTGAGAGCTTGGCGATGTGCTTAGCCAGTTTGCTCTTGAGGTTAGCTGCCTTGTTTTTGGAGATAGTGTTCTTGCTGGCCAGACGGTCGAGCATAGCGGTTACTTCGCGGAAACGAGCTTCGGCAGCAGCCTTATCAGTCATCTTACGCAGGTTGCGCACGGCATTACGGGCTGTCTTGGCATAGTAGCGGTTACGGAGACGGCGTGTAATAGTCTGACGAATACGCTTTTCTGAAGATTTGTGATTAGCCATTATGGTGAGATTCTTATATTTTTCAAATGAGTTGGTAGCCCATAGGAGAATCGAACTCCTCTTTCAAGAATGAAAATCTTGCGTCCTAGCCGATAGACGAATGGGCCATGGGGTTATTTGCGAGTGCAAAGTTACGCAAATTTTCCAACTCTGCAAAATATTTTGCTCTCACCCTTAGTTTTTAACATTCTTTCAGGATTGACGGGTGGGGAGTTTGGTGCGGAGGAGTTTGGCGTCGCGGGATGTAAGGAAGGCGCGGAAAGATTCGAAGATGTCGGCCAGGGCGATGGTAGCGTTGCGGACCTGGTTCTGGTAGAGTTCGGCGCCCTGGTGGCCGCTGAGGCGCCCCATGAGGGCGTCGCCCACGCCGGAGGTCTGCTCGAAGAGGTTGAGTTCGAGCTGGAGGAGCTGGTAGGCGCCGGTGTTGGCGGTGTTGCTGACAACCTGGCGGGGGAGGTCGCCGTTGCCGGTGATGGGGATTATGGAGTCGCACTGGGCCCATTTGCGGGCGACGTCGTCCCATGAGGCGCCGCTGACGAGCTGGTCGACGGGGAAGAGGAGCACGCCTTTGGCGGAGCAGGACATGATGTGGTCGATCTGGACGATGAGGCGGTTGATGAAGCGCTGCTGTTCGATGATGTCCTCGACGAATGAGTGGACTTCTCCGTCGGTGAGCGGGTAGAGTTTGACCACGAAGGGATGGCTTCGGTGGGCATAGGGGGAGTCGTACTCGCCAAGGAGGGTGCCGTCGGGGGCGAGGAAGCGTGCATGCCACACGAAGTCGTGGTCGACGCCGCCGCGGCGCGGGCGGCTGTCGAGGGTCCAGACTTCGATTACGCGGCAGCGGGCGGGGTCGGGGCAGTGGAAGAAGTCGCCGTCGGAGTCGGGGCCGGCGAAGATGTCGGACGTGAAGGCGGGAGCTGCGGCGGGGTCGTAGATTCGGCGGAACTGCTCGGCGCGGGCTTTGGAGCCGCGGGCGAAGCGGTTGACCACTTCGGGGAAGGTCATGTCGTGGAGCATGCCTATGAGGTCGATGTCGCGGCCGCGGGGGTCGCGGAAGGGGTTGACGAAGAATCGGCGGGGGTCGACGTTATCGACCCATATGTCGGCACCGTCGAAGCGGCGTTCGTTGACCACGCGCTGGATTGCGCAGCCGGAGATGAGGAATTCTTCGAGCAGGCGGCTGTCGAGCTCGGGGAGGGCGTTGCGTTCGGCGTGGGGTGCGATGGGGCCTTTGTAGAGGCCCTGTTCGGCGGTTTGGTTACGGAAGTGGCCGACGACGCTTTTGACGAGTTGGCGGATGAGGTTGTTGACCAGGGGGCGGCGTCCGGAGCGGGTTATGGCTTCGTGCTCGGGGATGGTGGTGCCGTCGTAGGGTATTGGGTCGGACCATTGGTCGCCGTAGGTGTAGCGTTTGTAGCGGAGGCGGCGTGCGCGGAAGGTTCCACCGGCGGTCCAGGCGTGGTGGGCGCATGAGAGGATGTTGTTCATGAGGGAGTTGGGGGTTTAGTGTTTAAGGTTTAAGGGGGTCAAGGAGCAAGCTCCTTGCACACTGACAAAATGTTGGGGCGAGGTGAACCTCGCACACTTGTACAAACCGCCTGGGCGGCGTTGGAGGAGGGGGCGTTGGAGGGACTTGTGACGAGCAGGAGCTCGCCACCTCCATAATTTTTGGCGAGCGGGAGTTCGCTACTTCCATAGGCGTGGGCGGTCGGGGAGACCGCCCCTCCTAAAGATCATCGAGGAGGTTGTCGAGGGGGAGTTGGGCCAGGAGGGCTTCGTCGAGGATGTAGAGGGTGTCGCCGGGGTCTTTGACGGCGGTGATTGATGCGACGGATGCTGCGGCGGGGAATGCGAGGATTGCGTCGGAGCGCCCTTGGATTTGGACGGCCACGGGGTAGCGTGCGGTGGCCCGGGCGAAGGGGTTGTCCTGGCGGCGGAGGATGTCGGGCAGGGCCTCGGCGGGGAGTACTGTGGCCTGGCTTTCCCATCCGGCGAGGCGGACGCCGGCGGGGCGGAGGCAGCCGTCGGGGAGGGTGACGGTGGAGGAGCCGGGGTACGGGCCGGGGGCGATGGTGGAGGCGGAGGCGACGTCGCACACGGGGAGAAGGACGGTGGAGGCTGTGCTGAGGGCGTCGACGTACCAGCGGCGGAGTCGGGCGGCGATGATGGCGTCGATGTCGATGCCGTCGGTGCGCTCGATTGTGAATTCGAGGTTAGAGGGCTCGAGGCCCGCCATGTTACGGCGGTACTCGAGCAGCTCTGCGGGTGTTAGTGTGAGCATCATGGTTTATTCTTTGGTGGTTGAGTAGTCGTAGACGCGCGCGTGGGCGTTGGGATAGCGGAGCACGAGGCAGGATGCTTCGGTGAGCACTACGGCGTCGGTGTTGCGCTGGCCTGAGCGGCGGAGGTCGAGTTTCTCAGCCTGGAAGGGGATGTGGACGTACTTGGTGAGGTAGTCGGGGTCGATGATCATGCCGTCGGATTCATGGTCGCAGAGGTCGAAGACTTCGCTGTGGACCACGTAGAGGGCTCCGAAGTTGGTACGCACTTCCTTGAATTCGATGCCCCATTTGACGAGGGTGCGGTCGGCGCCGACGGTCTTGGTGGTTGCAACTTTGCTGAGGGCTTCGATGAGGCCGCTGCCGGCGACGAGGATTTTGTGCTTGGAGCCGTTCTGGCCGGTGAATGCCATGCGGCAGAGGTCGATTACGGCGTTTTCGCCGTCAGTTGCCAGGTCGATGTGGATTTCCTTGGAGGTCTGGTTCCAGATTCCGCCGGTGAAGTAGACGTTCTCGTTTTTGTCGGGGTTGAAGATTTTGCCGCGTGATCCGAAGATGAAGCTTTTCTCCATTCCCAGGCGCATGTCCATGATAGCGGCTTCTTCGTGGTCGGAGAAGGTCCAGGATGCTTCTTTGGCGGCCAGGGATGCGAGGGTGCTCTGTTCGACCTGCATTTTGAAGATCTGGCAGTTGTTGCTGTTTTTGCGGGGAATTGCGGCGAATTGGGCGGTCTGGACGTCGAGCTCGGTTGCGGCGCGGCCCATGCGGACTACGAGGGTCTCCTTGGGGAGGGCGGGTACGACGTACTTGTCGCCTTCGGGGAAGTTGGAGGTGTCGGCGTTGAGGGGAATAACGGCGATTTTGGTTTTGCTCTCGCGCTTGAGGACGTAGAACATGAGGGGCTGGTGGTTCTTGTTGAGGACCTTGGGCAGCATGAATGTGTCGGAGGGTTCGAAGAAGTTGGAGTCGCCGACGTTGAGGGTTGCTACGGGAGCGTTGTTCTCGTCTTCGTCGAGGGTCTGGGCGCCGTTGCTTGCGGGGAGCTTCAGGGAGGAGGGACGGGGGTCGACGGAGTAGTAGTCGACGGTCATTGAGGCTGTGCGGCGCGCGGCGGCGGTTCGGGAGAGCTGGTCGACGGGAGTGGCGGTGGGTCGGATTTTGACGATGCGGCTGTCGATTGAGTTGACGAGGAGGTCGGGGTTTACGGCAGCGATGTTTTCGGTGGTGGCGGGAACGCCTGAGATGATGTTTTCCATAATTGTTTGTTTAAAGGGGTTAAGGGGATTAAGAGATTAGGGATTAAGAGATTAGGGATTAAGAGATTAGGGATTAAGAGATTAGGGATTAAGA
>CAYNHP010000031.1:5959-12839 GCA_964397235.1 uncultured Bacteroides sp.
GAGATTAGGGGATTAGGGATTAAGAGATTAGGGGATGAGGAGCAAGCTCCTTGCACACTTACAAAATTAATGGCTTGGGTTGGCGAGGTGAACCTCGCTCACTTTTACAAACCGCCTGGCGGGGAGCTTGGGGTGCGGGCGGTCTGGAGACCGCCCCTCCCAGGGGAGCTCGCCACCTCCACGGCGGGGGCGCCATGTTTTAGATGAATGTGAGGTTGTCCCAGAAGCCGGAGGCGGGGTTGCTGAGGCAGGCGGGCCAGGAGTCGTCGACGTGGGAGAAGACAGCGTCGGACTGGAAGAGAGCGGGCTCCGGAGGCTCGGGCTGCGGGGGTTGGACCTGGGGCGCGTCGGGCGCGGGTGCGCCGGAAGGGACGGGCGCGAGGTTGGTGGCTTCGTGAGCCGGGGTTGGTGTTTTGTTTTCCATAGTGATGTTGTTTTTTGGTTTGCGATGCAAAGTTACGACAAAAATCAGCGAAAAGTTGTCAACTTTGCACACTTGGTTTTAGGCGAAACTGCCACATGGGCTAAGTGGCTGATTTTTCGGACGAATTGTGCGCGTAAATATTTTTCGCGTACGTTTTTCTACATTCTTTTGCTCTAACGGTGAACTACTTAGGGGCTGTGCGGGTTTTAGAATTAGACCTAATTCATTACATTATGACACAAGTTTTCGACGAAAGATTACGAAAAATAATTCAGACGACTCTGCGAGTGGCGGTGCTGGTGGTTTCGTTTGTGCTGATAGCTCTGATTTCGCTGGATGCGTTCAACACGGGCATCGAGTTCCTGAAGAACGACCTGTACATGAAGCTGCAGGTTCCGATCTGCATTCTTTTCCTGACGGATTTCTTTGTGAGCCTGATTTTCAGCGAGAACCGCAAGGAGTACCTTAAGCGCAACTGGCTTTTCTTCCTGGTTTCGATTCCCTACACGGCGATAATCCACGCGATGGGGCTGCACGTTGACGGGACGTGGGGCTACATCCTGCATTTTGTGCCGACGCTGCGGGCGACGCTTGCGGTGGCTATAGTGATAGGCTTTGTGAGCACGAACAAGGTTATCGGGCTGTTTGCGTCGTACCTTTCTATAATGGTGATAGCGATTTACTTTTCGTCGCTGATTTTCTTCCTCTACGAGGGTGGGGGCGTGAACCCGGGGGTGACGAGCTACTGGTCGGCGCTTTGGTGGTGCAGCCTGGAGGCTACGACGCTTGGAGCACCCTACTATGCGGTGACGTTCATCGGGAAGATTCTGGCTATCCTGATGTCCGGGATGGGCATCCTGCTGTTCCCGCTGTTCACGGTGTACCTGACGCAGGTTGTGCGGAAGTACATCGGCCGCAAGGCCCAGGAGGCGGGGGAGTGATAAAGCTGACGTCCGCAGGACGTTGACTTTGAATAGCCGCTTGCGCCGCAGGCGCTGGCGGTTGCGTTGAAAACAATTCAAACAGGGCGTCCGTCAGGACGCCGACTAAAACTTATCTGAATGAGCCAGACAAGCTTGAAATATCACCTTGTGATCAGCACCTACAAGCGACAGCAGATGATACCTCAAGGCAAGGAGAAGCTACTTTACAGGTACATAAACAACTTCTGCAAAGAACGCAATGTTGGCGTTATTGCTCTTAACGGGATGCCTGAACATGTGCACATGCTATGCGAAATACCTGCTACGATTGCCCTTTCTGAGTTTATGAAGGTGCTCAAATCGGAATCCAGTAAGTTTTTGCGTCAATGCGGTCATTTCCCGAAGTGGAACCGCTGGGCCAAGGGTTATGGGGGTTTTACGGTTGATCCCCGTTCGGTCGATGTTATAAAGGCCTACATTGATAACCAAAAGAAGCATCATCAACGCGGGACTTTCTACGAAGAGTATCTTGCTATCCTTAAGCGCTACGGTTTGACAACCGATGAGGTGCTTGGGGATGAGGACGAGGCCTGAGGCGCCATCAAACCGGAATCAAACCGCCAGCGCCGTTGGCGCAAGCGGCTAATAAAAGTCGGCGTCCTGGCGGACGCCTTTTTCTTTCTTGGGCTTTTAATCCGCCAGCGCCTGCGGCGCAGGCGGTTAATAAAAGTCAGCGCCCGGATGGGCGCTTGCCTGGCAGCCTGTCAGGGCACCTTGGCGGGCGCTTGCGTTGCGGCCCGTCGGGGGCATGGATTCGGGGCCATAAAAAAGAGGCTGCGCCTGGGGAGCAGCCTCTTGTGGGTTAAAAATGGGGGTTAGAAGCGGATTTTCTGGCCGTTGATGATGTAGATGCCGGCGGGGAGGTCGGAGGTGTGGGCGGTGTTGCCTACCTTGATTCCCTGGAGGTTGTAGATGTCGGCGTCCTGACCATCTACGAGAATCCATTCAAGACCGGAGGATTCCTTTGCTACGGCGATTTCAACGTCGCTCTGGGCGGTGAATTCGTAGAAGCCTTCGGCATTGGGCGTCAGGGCCTGGCCGTTGACTTTGACTTCGAGCTTGGCGGCTGCGGCCTTTGATGCTTCGGGGGCTGCTTCGACGGGCTTGATTGCTACGTGGGTGCCGTGGAATACGCTGTGGGTAGCGGGGGATTCGATCTTGGTTACGTGGTCGTGGTAAACTTCGACTTCAATGCCTTCGCCGAAGGTGTAGGTCATGTTCCAGGACTGAGGAGTTTCGGAGAATACCTTGACAACGGTTGTTTCGGTGAGGTCGGCGATGGGCTCGGCGGCATCGACCTTGGTTCCGTCGACGTAAACTTCAACGGCGCCTTGGGCGGCGGCTACGGAGAGCTGGTCGTTCTCGGCGAACTTGAAGGTGTTGTAGCCGGCGGCAGCGGTCTGGACGGCGGCGAGTTCGGGCATGTCGGCGTCGGCGAGGGTGAACTTGGCGGCGGCGACGGCTTTTTCTTCAACGAATACGGTGAGGTTGGACTCGCGGACGAGTTCGGCCACGGAGATGGTGATTGTTGCGGCGTGGTCGGCGGTGATCTCGGCGGAGGTCACGGGCACGGTGTATTTTCCGCCGTCGGTGTCGGCCATTGCGCTGATGTAGTGGCCGGCCTTGGCGAAGATGTAGATTTTAGCGCCCTTTTCTACTTCGACGTCGGTGCTGCGGGCTTCGAGAGCTACGGGGGAGGTCTTGTCGGCTCCGGTGTAGACTTCGAGGTCGGCGAAATGGTCGGAAACGATGGTGGTTACGACGGTTCGCTTGGCGGCGGTGATTACGACGTTGTATTCGCGTTCGGATTCGGCTACGAATGAGTTGCCGTCGAGTTCGGTGTCGTTAACGGCTACGGTGACGTCGTAGTCGGCAGAGAATTCCATTTCGACGGTGCTGCCTACGAGGACCTTGAAGTCAGCGGCGGAGAAGTCAGCGGCGTCTTTGCCGTCGACCTTGACGCCGGTGAGGGCCTCTTCGGTGCCTTCGTTAGCGAAGGAGAATGCTACGGGAGCGTACTTTTCGGGCTTGAGTTCGGCGGTTACTTCAACGGTGTAATCGGCTTCTTCTTCAACGGTGAAAGAGGTTGTTTCGAGGGGCTGGCCGTTGAGGGTGAGGGTGATGTCGTACTTGCCGTTGTTGAGGGTGAGGCTTACGCGGTTGCCGACCTTAACCTGGAATTCGGAGGAGAAGTCGTCGACGACTTCGCCATTAACGGCCACGGCGTTGACGGCGTCCTGGGTGCCTTCTTTGGCGAAGGTTACCTTGACGGAGCCGAATACTTCGGGGAAGATGGCTTTAACGACAACCTTGTCGCCGTCGGTGGCGGTGTAGGAGTAGGTTGAGCCGTCGGGGGTGAGTTCTTCGTCGTTGACGGTCACGCTATAGAGCTTGTTGCCGTTTACGCCGGAGATGATGTAGGTTGCCTGGCCCTTGAATTCGATTACGTTATCGCCTTCGGCAAGCTCGATTGCTTCGCCGCCCTTGGAGAATACTACCTGAGCGGGGTCGTCGGCGGAGATTGTGAATGTGGTGGGCTTAACGACGGAAACTTCGACGGCGGTTGCCTCGGTTACGGTGAATACGAATGCGCCGTCGGCGTCGGGAGTCACGGCGGTGCCGTTAACCTTGACAGCGATTTCGGAGTTTTCGGCGGCGTTGGTGATGCAGAACTGGGTGAAAGCCTCAGCAGTGCAAGCATCCTCGGCGGCGGGGTCAACGGCGGTAACGATGTCCTTGGTAACAACGACGTCGGCGTCCTCAGCTACGTTGAATGAAACTTCGAAGGATTCGGGCTCAGCGGCAAAGACCTTGATGACGGTGTTGTCGGTGGGGTTCCGGAAGTCGTCATAGTAGTTGTAAGCATTCTTGGAATACAATTCTCCATTAATATAGATAAGGGGGCTGCCGGTGAAGCTGAAGGCATCAGAGCCGAAGTTCACAGTGTTGTAACCCGATTTGAGGTTACCGCTCTGCTTGCTGTAATATACACTCAGAGCTCTTACGGGATGACTGAGAGTGAAGGAGAAATCGGAAACAGATTCGTCAACAAACACCACAGCGGTCTTATCGCGGTTTATTGCCGTAAGTTCGATGTCGATAGTGGCATCGGCGGAGGCATAAGCAGAGATGTAGGCTGTAGGAACTTGATAAGAGAATGCCTGGGAAGCTGAGATGTAGTAACCTTCCTGGGGAACGATAAAATAAGAAGAATTTCTATCTACTTCAAAAGTAGTGGTTTCGCCGGTAAGTTCAACAGGGTCGGAGTAAACCTGGTTGTGCTGTTCGTCGTAAGAGACGCTCTTGAACACATTCAGGTGCTGCCATTGGGGGCAGGTCAAGGTGATTTCGCAACCCTTATACTTAACGGCTTCGATTTGAAGTTCGATAGGATTCTTTGAGTCAACGCTGATTGTGGAAGACGGGCTGATAGCCGTACCATTCATCTTGTAAGAAACAATCTCATAGCCGTTGTAGTTGAGAGCTACCTGGATGACGCTTCCTAATTTTACGGTGAAGTTTTCGTCGGCCCAGTTTGTGACTTCCTTGCCATCTACTGCCACTCTGGTAACGACAGCTTCCGTTCCCTCATTTACGAAGGAGAACTTTACGGGAACGTCGTAGTCTTCCATTTTAGAAACGATAACGAGCTCATCACCTGCATTTGCAGTGTAATAGTAATTGCCGCTGAATTCAACCGGTTGGCCGTTCTTGGTTATGGAAACGAGTTTCTTCTGATAGTTAGAATGGCCGATAGAGAAGGACTTATTGCTGGAGTAGGGATTGAATTTGATTTCATTGCGGCCATTCACCAGAGGAATATAGTCGTAAGGGGAGAATTGCTGCTGCAAACTGACATTTGCACTCTCATCGACATCCACAAAGAAAGAGGCCAGCTCTACGGTTGTGGTGTTGATGGTGAAAGTGGTTGATTTATTGAAAGCCGGGTTGGAATATTTAGGACCGATGGTGACTTTACCGTCGTAAAGGTAGGCATTTGTGCCGTCCTGGGCGGTAACACTTACAATCGCTTTATCAGCATCTGCGCAGGTGAGTTCAACGGATTGTTCGTCGGTCATAGTAAGCACATACTCGTTTTCAGTACATGTAACGGTGTTGTAATGATAGGTAAATTTGATACCGTTGGCGTTCTGGAACGTATAGATAACAGGAGCTTTTTCTTCAAACACTACTTCGATGACGTCACCGCTGTTAAGGCCTGAGAAAGAGACAGTTGCTTCATCGGAAGGAAGACTGTTGACTACGCTTCTGCCATCGACAGTGACGGAGGTGATGTTATAGCCGTCGGCAGCCTTGATGTAGAGGCCGGATTGGGAAGTGGTAAATGACTTTTCGTTGTTTACGAACGAAGAGGCCGGAGTGTAGTTGGAATAGTCGGGAGATAAGTTCACATAGGAAAGGCGTGAAGCGTTATTTACCCGGACGATATAGGTTGGGATGGAGTAAACGGTGGTGGCGATTTCAATAACGTCGCCGTCGTTTACGTCTGCCAGGTTGATATAACCGGAACGACTATTTACAGTGGTTAGTTCGCCGCCGGGATAGGTAACGGTAGAAACCATGTAATATCCACCGCCGTCAATTGATTTGCCTTCAACGGTGGCGGAAGTTACATTAGAGAAAAAGGTCAAAGAAACCTCATTGGATTCGGGCAGCGTAACGGGGCGAGAATTCACCGTTATGCTGGAGATATGGGAAATATCATCAAATTTCAGTGTTACGGTCTTTTCGTCGAGCTTTTTGAGGGTGATAACCATTTCGGCGCCGTCTTCAACAACATCGCCAAGGGTTACGTAGCCACCTTCTGTATTCGGGGAGAAACCCGAGGCGGGTTCATCGTCGATTGTGATGGACTCAAAGAGATAACCGGATTTTGCTTGCACGCGCATGTAATTCTGATCGGTTATGTCGACTTCGACTGCAGCAGAACCTGCAAAGGAGGTCAAATCTAAGGTAGTAGAACCTACCATAATGCCCTCCAATCCATCCGGCATATTGACTGTGACAGTCATTGATTTTGCGGAGGCCGTCATGCCTAAGATAGCCATGACGAAGAGGGTCACCAGTGAGTAAATTTTTTTCATTTGATAATGATATTGTTTGATAATTTTTTTTCTTTGAGGGGGTGAAGCATTATTGATGCACCACTTTCTTGATTTATCGGGATTTATCTTGATTAATCTCGATTTTTGCGGGGCGGGGGTATTCTTTCGCCCTTAGGACGCACCGGACGTGCGTCCCTACTGCGTTTTCGGCACCTCCATGGCATCGGGCGGTCGGGAGACCGCCCCTCCCGGTTGAGGGCTGGAAGTCGGCGTCCTTGCGGACGCCTTTCCCTTTGTTGACCGTATAGCCGCCAGCGCCTTTCGGCGCAAGCGGTTAGTTTAAGTCAACGCCCTGCGGGCGTTTTCGGCTTTTTCGCGGTTAGGACGCACCGGACGTGCGTCCCTAC
>CAYNHP010000031.1:12939-24113 GCA_964397235.1 uncultured Bacteroides sp.
TAGGACGCACCGGACGTGCGTCCCTACATGGGTTTAGTAGCGGATTTTCTTGCCGCCGACAATGTAGATGCCGGAGGGGAGGGCGGGGGTGTCGGCGGTGGAGCCTACGCGGATGCCCTGGAGGTTATAGATTTCCTGGGGGCCTTCGGTGTCCACGGCTACGTTGGCGATGCCGGCTACCATGGGGTCGTTGACCTTGATTTCCATGGCTTTGGTAGCAACGATGTGGAATGAGCCGTCGGCTTCGGGGGTGAGAGCTTCGTCGTTGACGGAGACTTCGAGGTTCTTGACCTGGGTGTCAGCGTCGGGTTCGTCGGCCTGTGCTTCTGCCTTGGCGGGGCGACGGATGATGATGTCGGTGCCGTGGAAGAGGGAGTGGGCGGCTGGGGTTTCGACGGTGGATTTGATGTCGTGGATTACTTCAACGTCGGCGTTTTCCTGGATGGTGTAGTTTACGTCGTAAGCCTGGGGCTTGGAGCTGAAGATTTTGATAACGTCGCCGGGTTCAACGCCACCGAAGCCCTGGTTGGGGTTGATGACGATTTCGCCGTTGTGGTAAACTTCCATTACGAGCTGCTCGTCGGTGTTGAAGCCGGAGATTGTGAGGCGGTCGTTGGCGTGGAAGGGGAGGTGGGAGTAGCCGGTGGAGAGATCCTTGACGCCGGGGATGGTGGAGGGGTCGTTTCCGAGGGTGTAGGCAACGTCGCCGAGGCCGTTCTTAAATATGACGGAGAGGTTCTCCCACTGGAAGTCCTCCACGAAGAGGGTTACTTCGTCCTGTCGCTGGAACTTGTCCATTTCGATGTCGAAGGTTACATAGCGGGTGGAGAGGGGCACGAACATTGAGCGGGTGGGCACGGAGTAGGTGCCTCCGATGTTGTCGGCGAACTTGGAGAAGTAGTATCCGTCGGCGTCCTCAGCGGTGAAGGTGAGGTAGGTGTTGGGGAGTACTTCGAAGGTTGTTTCTGCGCCGGTGAGTTCGATGTCGTGTGAGCCTTCGGCGTCGGAGTTCTTGACGGTGAGGTGCTGATAGTCAGGGCAGTTGACGGTGATCTGGATGTTCTGGATCGGGTCGCCGATTACTTCGATTACTTTGGGGGTTTCGTCGGAGATGTCGAAGTCGTTGATGTGGGACACGCGTGTGCCGTTGATTTCGAGGCGCTGCACTTTCCAGTTGGCCTTATAGGTCATTTTGATGTTTGAGTTGAGCTTGACGGCGAAGTCGTCCTTGCTCCAGTCCTCGGTCACGACGCCGTTGACGGCGACGGTGTTGATGGCGTCGGTCTTGCCGGTGAATTTGACGGGGACCATGATTTCGGGTGTTTCGACCTGCACTTCGACTACGTCGCCGGCCTGGAGGCCTTCGACGAGCCAGCGGCGGCCGCTGGACTGTGCTTTGGCTTTCTTGCCGTTTTTGGTGACGGAGTAGATGAACTGGTCTTTGGCGTGGCGAATCATGATGTCGTTTTCGGCGGCGATGTCGCTGATGGGTATGTCGAATTCAGTGCCGGGAACGGTGATGAAGTCGAACGAGCCGCCCTGGCGCTGGATGGTGATCATTTCGGGTTTGTCGACCACGACCATGTAGGTCTGTGATGCGTCGACGTCCTTGGTGTAGACTGTGAAGGATTCGGCAGCGCCCCAGCTGGCGGGGTAGGTAGTGAACTTGCCTTCGGAGCCGTAGAGGTGGACGCCGGCGGCGGATTTGATGGAGTCGATAGCGATGGTGGGCTCGGAGGGGAAGATGACGATCTGTTCGTTCTGGCGCGCTCCGGGCACGTTGAGGACGAGTTTACCGTCGGTGAGGGGCTTTGCGTCGGCTTCGTCGAGTCCGATGCTTACGCTGATGCGGCTGTCGCCGGTGAAGGTAAAGACTCTGTCGATGGGAGCCTCCTCGCTGGCGGAGGACTGTGCGTAGGCCGAAATTGACATTACGGCCAACACCAAGAGAGTTACTACAGAGTAAATCTTTTTCATTGTTAGGATAAAAATATGGTGATTAGTTGATTTTATGCTGAAATTGTTCCTTTGGTTCAAGTCGTAAATTCTAAACAGTGCGCAAAGATAGGCATTTTTGCGCGGATGTGCAAATATGGGGTGAAATATTTTTAATTTTTTCACGACTTTTGTGCAAAAAAGAACGGGGGTGTGGGAAAACGATGACACTTTGCGCTGCGTTGTGAATAATGCATAATTCATAATTCTTTGCAGAGCAAAGCGCCTTCGGCGATTACATAATGCATAATTGGGGGCTTTTTGGGGGTGGCGAGGTGAACCTCGGACCCCAGGCTTCGCTACGCTTCACCTGGGGTTAATCACGACGACGCCCCTCCGGGGCTTGCGTTGGCGGGCGTTTGCGGCACGTTGTGGCGAGCAGGAGCTCGCCACCTCCATACGTTGGCGGCACGTTGTGGCGAGCGGGAGCTCGCCACCTCTCCCAGGCGGCTGTCTCTTTCGCCCTTAGGACGCTCAGAACGAGCGTCCCTACTACATAGCGGCACCCGGGCGGTCGGGAGACCGCCCCTCCCAGTCGGGGATTTGGGGGGATGGAATTATTTTTGTATTTTTGCGGTATGGCAACACCGACTATTTTATGGGCTGACGATGAGATAGATCTCCTCAAGCCCCACATTATGTTCCTCCGCAACCGCGGCTACGAGGTGGTCACGGCCAATAATGGGCGTGATGCGCTCGACATGGCTTTCGAGGGGAATTTTTCGCTGATTATCCTGGACGAGAATATGCCGGGCCTCACGGGCCTGGAGACTCTGGCACTGCTTAAGCAGCGGCTGCCGGACACGCCGGTGATTATGATTACCAAGAGCGAGGAGGAGAACATCATGGACCAGGCTGTGGGGAGCAAGATTGCCGACTACCTCATTAAGCCGGTGAATCCCAACCAGATACAGGTTGCCATCAAGAAGCATCTGCACTCGGCGTCGCTGGTGTCGGAGCAGGCGTCGCGCACCTACCGCGAGGAGTTCGGTGCGCTTGGGGCGGCCATCAACAGCGCGTCGACCATCGACGACTGGTACGCTCTGTATCAGCGGCTTGTGTACCGGGAGATGGAGCTGGCGCAGACTTCGACGAACATGGACGAGATGCTGAGCATGCAGAAGCGTGAGGCAAATTCGGAGTTCTACAAGTGGGTGCGCCGCAACTATGAGGACTGGCTGGCGGAGGATGCGGCGGGGCGTCCGCTGATGAGTCCGCGGATTTTCCCGGACGTTGTGTTCCCGATGCTGGACGCGGGCGAGAAGGTGTTCTTTATCCTGATTGACAATTTCCGCCTGGACCAGTGGTACACGGTGCGCCCGATTCTGTCGGAGTTTTTCACCTTCGACGAGCGGCTGTACACGTCGATTCTGCCGACGGCGACGCAGTATGCCCGCAACGCTATTTTTTCGGGGCTTATGCCGGCGAAGATTGAGAAGATGTTCCCGGAGCTGTGGGTGGATGAGGACTCGGAGGAGGGTAAGAATCTGAACGAATCGCCGCTGATTGCCACGCAGCTGGAGCGCTACCGCCGCACGGCGAAGTTCTCCTACCACAAGATCAACGACAGCGCCGGGGGCGAGAAGCTCCTGCGCGATTTCCGCCAGCTGGAAGCCAACGACCTCAACGTTATTGTGCTGAATTTCATCGACATGCTGAGCCATGCGCGCACCGAGAGCAAGATGATCCGCGAGCTGGCGTCGACCAACGCGGCCTACCGGTCGCTGACCGAGAGCTGGTTCCGCCACTCGGCCACGCTGGAGATTTTCCGGCGCATCGCCGAGAAGGGTTACGAGATTGTGCTTACCACTGACCACGGCACCATCCGCGTTGATAATCCCATCAAGGTTGTGGGCGACCGCAACACCAACACGAATCTCCGCTACAAGCTGGGGAAGAACCTGGCGTACAATCCGAAGCAGGTTTACGAAATCAAGAATCCGTCGCGGTTCGGTTTGCCAAGCCCCAATGTGTCAACGACTTACATCTTCGCCAGCCGCGATGATTTCTTCGCTTACCCCAACAACTACAATTACTACGTTCAGTACTACGCGGGCACCTTCCAGCACGGGGGCATCTCGATGGAGGAGATGCTGATTCCGCTGGTGACGATGACGCCGAGGTAATGCATAATGCATAATTCATAATTCATAATGCATAATTCTTGCTATGCAAGCGCCTAAAGGCGATGACATAATGCATAATTAGGTCTGAAGCCCTTCACCGGGACAAACCGCCTGGGGGAGGTTAACCCTCTAACCCTCGCCCGCAGGGCGAGTTGTTACCGGCGGGCGTTGTTGCTCGATGCGCCGGATGAGGGGGTGCGGCTGGGGGTTTGTGAGCCCGAGGGGAGGCCTCCGTTGCCGGGTCGCTGCTGGCCTCCGACGTGGGTGGGGATGTTGACGCTTCCGCCTCCGTTGTTCTGAGGCGGTGCCTGGGGCGGGCGGTTGTTGCCGGGCGGGGGTGTCTGCGGTGGGCGGACGGGTCCGGGGGTTATCACTGAGCCCCACAGGGGAGGCGGGGGCGGGGTTGCGACGCCCCACCAGGGGTTGGCTGGGGTGTAGTAGTTGTCGTAGTAGTAGACTGAGGGGGGAGCGCCTGGAACGTAGTCCAGACCCACGCCTATGAGGTCGGCGCATCCGCCGGCGGCCAGCGACAATGCCCCGAGGGCTATAGCAGTGATGAACTTTGTGGCTTTCATAACTTTGGTCTTTTCTTTTATAACAAAAGGCTAAACACAAAGTTTAATTCTTGCCGGGGCGGGGTGCCTTGCGGGCCATTGTGGCGAGCGGGAGCTCGCCACCTCCATACATTGGCGGCTCCGGGCGGTCGGGAGTTCGCCACTTACTTATTGGTTGACGAGGCCGCCGTCGATGAGGTAGGCTGCGCCGGTGCAGAAAGCGGCGTCGGGGCTGCAGAGGAAGTAGACCATGGCGGCGACTTCGTCGGGTGTGCCCATGCGGCCGGGGGCGAAGAGGGCGGCTTCTTCGCGGAGGTAGTCGTCGACGGGTACGCCGGTGCGGGCTGAGAGGCGGTCGAAGATGCGGTCGACCAGCGGTGTGTGGATTGTGGCGGGGCATACGGCGTTGATTCTCACGCTCATAGGGGCGAAGTCGATGGCGCAGCTCTTGACGAGCTGGCCCAGTGCGCCTTTGGTGAGGCCGTAGCCAAAAGAGGCTCCTTTGCCGATGAAAACCTGGTCGGAGGCATTGACCACGACGGCGCCACCGCCGCCGTCGGCGATGACGGGGACTGTGGCGCGGAGGGTGTTGACGGTGCCGATGACGTTGATGTCGAGCATGGTGCGGAGTTCGTCGTCGGAGATGTCGAGGAGGGTGTTCTTGCGGTGGATTCCGGCGTTAGCAAAGACGGCGTTGATGCCGCCGAAAGCGGCGACGGTGGCTTCGACGGCAGCGCGGAGCTGCTCCGGGCGGCGTGTGTCGGCATGGAAGAAGAGGGTGCCGTCGGGCTGGCTTTCGGGCTGCTGAACGTCGACGAAGGCCACGTTCCAGCCCTCGCGGGCGAATCGGGCGACGGTGGCCGCGCCTATGCCCGAGGCTCCGCCGGTGATGAAGATGGTGTTAGAATTCATAATGCTTTTTTAATGCATAATTCTTGCTACGCAAGCGCCTAAAGGCGATGACATAATGCATAATTCATAATTGGGCTGACGCCCCTGCACTTAGTCAAACCGCCTGCGAGGAGTGGGAGGTATCGGGGCTGAAGCCCCTGCACGGGACCAACCGCCTGCCGGGGGCTACACTTTAAACCTTATACTCCGCAGAGCGGATTGAAAGAGCGGATTAGAACTGGTAGATTGCGCCGAGGAGGCCGTGGATGCCGCGGGTGTTGAGGCCGGGGAGGAGTTCGGGGCGGCGGTTGAGGATGTTGTCGACCTTGAAGAATACGGTGAGGGGGTCGAGCACGCGCCATCCGGCGTGGAAGCGTAGGTCGGAGATGCTTCCGAGGCCCTGGCGGAAGGTCGAAGCGGGGTCCATTGCGTAGAAGGCGCGACCGGCGTGGAGGTGGTAGCTCAGGCCTACGTGGACGCCGCGGATGGGGCTGACGGTGAGGCCGGCGTTGACGATGAAGGTTGCGCGGTCGATGTTGTCGGCCACGCCGCGGTGGTAACCCTTGGGGGTGAAGGTGAAGTCGGCGTCGGCGTTGAGCCATTTGGCGGGGGTGAGGTTGAGTTTAGCCCCGGCGCTGAAGCCGTAGAGGTCCACCCGTTCCCAGGTGAGGGCATCGCGGATGACCATGGGCATGGGCACGTCGTTGCTGCGGTTGAAACGCCCGAAGATGGAGAGACTGCCGCGGTCGAAGGGTCCGAAAGTGAGGGTCAGTTTGGCGTCGATGGGTGTGTAGGAGTTGGCGAAGAGGTAGGGCTGGACGGCGAATGGACTGTAGGCATAGCATCGGGCGGAGGAGTTGAAGTACTCGCCGCCGGCCACGTCGAGGCGCGCATGGATTCCGCGGGTGAGCGTGGTGGATGCTTCGACGGCCGGTGCGGCGTGGAATGCGCCTTCGTCGGCGCCGAATGTCCCGTCGAGGCGCACGCCGGCGTGGATGTCCACTCCGGCCTTCTTGAACGAGTACCCCGGTGTGAGGCTGACGATGGCGCAGGTGTTGCGCAGGAAATACTCGGTGTACTCCGGGCGCCCGCGGCGCATCTGGGCTGCGGCTTCGAGGGCGAGGTCCCAGCCGGTGCCGGAGCTTGGGCGGAACGCGGCGGAGAGGGAGAATATGGAGGAGTAGGCGGTGGGCTCGTCCTTGAGGGGGTCGCTTACGCCTATGTGGTTGACTTTGAGGTCGAACGCCGCTTTGTAGGCTCCGAGCCCGGCAGTCAGGCGCGCGTCGAGGTTGCCGCGAGTGATGCCGTGGTGTAGGTCGGCGCCCAGAAGGGGGCTGTCGCTGAGGCGGTCGTAGCTACCTCCGGCCCGCACTTCCAGCAGCGTTGTGGGTCGGAAGGCATGGAAGAGGTCGACCTCGGCATAGGGACGCATGAGGGTAGCCTTGGCGCCTTCAAAGGCCTGCCAGCCGCTGTAGGAGTAGCCCCGGAAGCCCACGTGGGCGTCGAGCGTGGTGCTTTGGCGTTTGACCAGGGTGTAGCCGGCGCGCAGGGCGTAGTTGTGGGCGGGGAAATAGCCTCCGAGGACGTAGCCGCGGAATGGGGACTCGGTGCCGACTTCGGGCGAGGGGTTGGCCGAGAAGCCCGGCTGGGGCTCGTAGGGTGGCACGTCGGAGAGGTCGTCGGGGTCCAGGCGCACCGCCGGGGCCTCTGTGGCAAGCACTGAGGGCTGCACCGACTGCATGGGGGCGGCCAGCTCGCGGCGGGGCACCACGGTGCGTTCGTTGGTGATTTCGGTGCTGAGGTCCTGGGCCGCAGCCGTAGACGCCACGCTCAGCGCTAATATAATTAATGTGTGTTTGGGGGACATATTCATAAATTGGGGGCGGGGATTAGTTGAGGCGGGAGTCGATCATGTCGAAGATGTCGGGTTCGGAGCCGGGGTAGTTCTGGCGCAAGGCCTGGAGGTACTCGCGGGCCTGGAAGTCTTTGTCGCGGTCGCGGAGGATGTCGCTGATGAGGATGAAAGCGCGGGCCACCCAGTAGTGGTAGGGCGTGCCGGAGGTGGTCAGGGCTTTTGCGCGCTGCATTGCGGGCTCGGAGCGCCCGGCCTCGTTGAGGGCTTCGGCGGCGAAGAAAGCGCTTTTTGCGCCGTACTCGCTCATGGGGTCTTCGGCCAGCATAACCCAGAGAGCCACAGCCTGTTCGGTCTGGTCGGCCTCGGCGTAGGCCTGTGCGCGGGTGAACCGTGCCTCCGTCAGGGCCATGGCCGAAGCGGACGAACCTATGATGGCGTCGGCCACGGCTCCGGCGTGCTCGTAGTCGCCCATGTCGCGGTAGGCCCGCATCTGCCCCAGGCGGGCGCGGGTGGCAGCGGCGGCGTCGGGAGCCTTGCGCTCCAAGGCTGTCCAGCTCTCGAGCGCGGCGGGGATATTGCCGTCGGCGTAATGTCTTTCGGCCAGGGTTTCAAGCACTTCCGCCGCGCGGCTGCCGTCGGGGAAGCGGTCGAGGTAGGCCTTGAGGGCAGCGGGGTCGTGGGTGAGGGAGTACTGCTTTGCGGCGGCACGGTAGGAGAGGTCGTCGGCCTCGGATGCGTCCGGCGCGGGGGCTTCGGGCACTGATTCGATGAATGTGAGGTAGGCCTCGGGGCGTCCGGCGCTCACCAGCAGGTTTTTCAGGAGTGGAGCGGCCTGAGCGGCACCTTCGGAGGTGGGGTAGCGGGTAATCAGGGCCTCGTAGGTGGCCACGGCGTCGTCGGTGCGGCCCGTCTCGGCTTCCGTCATGGCCTTCTGAATATACGCATTCCGGCCCAATGGCGAGTCGCCGTAGCCTTCGATGACGCGCGCGAAGGTGGGAATTGCGGCATCGGAGTTGCCGGAGGAAATCTGCGCCTGTGCCTTCTCCATCAGCACCTTAGGCATGAGCACCGAGGCCGGGAACTCCCGCTCGAAGGCCTCGAGCGTGCGCAATTCTTCGCCGTAAAGGCGCTGGAAGCCCTGCATGCGTGCTAGGTTGAACAGGGCGTAGTCGCCGGCGGCCGGAGCAGCCTCGTAAGCACGGGAATAAAAGCCCGCGGCGGGGGCGAAATTGCGGCCGTAATACTGGATGTCGCCGCGGCGGTTAAGGATGTCGGCGCTGACGGCGGCGTCGGAAGCAAAGGCTGGCGCGGCGTCGGCAAATGCTTTGTCGGCCCGGGTGAGGTGCCCCTCGCTCAGGAGCGCGTAGCCCAGCATGTAGGAGGCCATGGGGCGGTTGGCGGCCGCACGGGGTGCCTGCTGGAGGTAGGCGTCGTATTTCTTGATGGCATCGGCGGGACGCTCCTCGGCGCTAAGCATCTGAGCCTCAAGGAGAACCATTTCAGCGCCCGAAGGGGCGTCGAACCGTGTCGACGTGCCTGCCTCGGCGATGAACCGCCGGGCTGCGGCGAAGTCACCCTGCCGGTAAGCCCGCGAGGCGAGGTTATAGAGAATGCGGCTCTTGGCCTTGAGCACTTCGGGTCCGGGATTACGGATGGCCCGCACGCGTTCGAGGGCCTCGTCGTAGTTGCTTTGGTTCATGTAACCCGCTATGAGCAACTCCCTTACGCTGTCGGCATGCGGGCCGTTGGGGTATACGCGGAGATAGTCCTCGAAGGGTTCGGAGCCCGAGCCGAAGGGCACATTTCCCTCCAGCGAGGCCACGGCGAAGTTGTACATCGCCATCTCGCGGGTGTCGTCATTGCCGTCGTCGGCCGCGGCGGCAGTGCGGAAGGCCAGCACGGCACCCTCGCGGTCGCCCTGACGCAGAAGTGCCTGGCCGATAATGAGATAAGCCGACTGGCGCATTGTTCCGACGCCATTTTCGGCTACGGGCTCGAGTTTCTCGAGGGCTGCTGCGTAGTCGCCGTCCTCATAGTCGGCCACGCCCACGATGTAGAGGGCCGAGAGTTCGGGCACCTCCGCGCGGCGTACGTATGGACGCAGGCGGTCCATGGCGGCGTGGCGCTCGCCCTGGCGGAATAGGGCTTCACCGCTGATGCGTTCGAGTTCAAGCCTCTGATTTTCAGAGAGATTGCCCTGGCGCAGAAGTGCTTCGGCCTGAGAGGAGGCTTCTTTCCAATTCTGGCGCATATAGTCGATGCGGGCCAGGTAGACGCGCGCGTCGTTGGCCAGTTTGCCCTTGCCGACGCCGCGGAACATCTCTTCGGCGCGGTCAAAGTCGCCGTCGTCGTAGGCCAGCGCGCCGAGGTAGTAGCGGGCGTCGTTAGCTGTCGCGTCGTGGCCGAGGGCCACTTCGAGCAGGTCGGCCACTTGCTCGACATCGTCAGTTTCGATGAGTGCAACGGCCTGATTGAGTGCGGATTGTGCGTGTCGGCGCGGGGAGAGGAGGTCGGAGGGGACAGCCGCATAGGCTGCTGCAGCGCCGCGGTAGTCGCCTTCGAGGAAGAGGCAGTCGGCGGCCAGGGCGGCGGCTTCGGCCCCGGCGGGAGTGGTTGAGTTTGCCAGGCGTTCGAACTCCATGCGTGCCTGGCCATAGCGCCCGTCGGCCATCAGGGCTGAGGCGCGTTCGAGGCTTTGGCCATGGGCAAGCCCCATGGCGAGGAGGGAGATGCCTGCAAGTAAAGCTTTAAGTCGCATGGGCTTGGCGATTAATTCTCAGCGGCTTGCGCCAGCGCTTTGGCCAGCTGGTCGGGGCATGATGTGCCGCGGTTGCGGCAGTCGATACCGCCGAGGCGCTCTATGAGGTCGGCTGCGCGCCGGCCCTTGCAGAGCTCGGCCAGCCCGTGGGTGTTGCCCGGGCATCCGCCGTCGAAGCTCACGCTGACCACGCGTCCGTCGTTGTCAATTTCAAAGTGAATGGCCCGGGAGCAGGTCCCCTGGGTGGTGTAGGAATAGACTCCGGGCTTAAAAACCTTTTCCATAAGCAAAATTATAAATTATGGCAAAGGTAAGGAAAAAACGCGACACTGGCAAGCGGGGTGACGACGGGACTTCAAGGAGCAAGCTCCTTGCACGGAGAACAAAATTAATGGCTATTGGGCACATTGTGGCGAGCGGGAGCTCGCCACCTCCATGCGTCGGTGTCCCTACATTTGCTGGCGGGGTACGGGTGGATAGTCGATGGTGTAGTGGAGACCGCGGGATTCGCGACGCTCTTTTGCCTGACGCATAATGAGATAGCCCACGTTGATGATGTTTCGGAGCTCGCAGATTTCGCGCGATGCCTTGGAGCATTTGAACAGCGCCTCCGTCTCCTGATAGAGGATGTCGAGGCGGTTCCAGGCGCGGTCCAGGCGCAGGTTTGAGCGTACGATGCCCACGTAAGTGCCCATAATCTGGTTCACCTCCCGCAGGCTCTGGGTGATGAGGACCATTTCCTCGGGGTGGGTGGTGCCTTCGTCGTTCCACTCGGGCACGTCGGTGCGCAGGGCGATGTCGTCGACGACCTTGCGGGCATGGCGTGCGGCGGCGTCGGCGTAGACCACCGCTTCAATCAACGAGTTGGATGCCAGGCGGTTGCCGCCGTGGAGCCCGGTGCAGGAGCACTCGCCCAGGGCGTAGAGATGGCGGATGGAGCTCTCGCCGTTGAGGTCCACGCGGATACCTCCGCAGAGATAGTGGGCGGCGGGGGC
>CAYNHP010000032.1:0-23614 GCA_964397235.1 uncultured Bacteroides sp.
GCACTTCCGCGACCCCATCATGTACCGCATCATCAAGACGCCCCACCACCGCACCGGCACCACCTGGAAAGTATACCCCATGTACGACTTCGCCCACGGCCAGAGCGACTACTTCGAAGGCGTCACCCACTCCATCTGCACCCTCGAGTTTGTGCCTCACCGCCCCCTGTACGAGTACTTCGTCAAGGAGCTGGCCGACGAATCATACAGCCCGCGCCAGATTGAGTTCAACCGACTCAACCTCACCTACACCGTCATGAGCAAGCGCAAGCTCCTGCAGCTGGTCAAGGAAGGACTCGTGGCCGGTTGGGACGACCCCCGCATGCCGACCATTTCAGCCATGCGCCGCCGCGGCTACACCCCCAAGAGCATCCGCAAATTCATCGACACCATAGGCTACACCCGCTACGAAGCCCTCAACAGCGTAAGCCTCCTCGAGCATGCCGTACGCGACGACCTCAACAAAATCGCAACGCGCGTCATGGCCGTCGTTAATCCCCTCAAGGTAACCCTTACCAACTACCCCGAGGGCAAGGTTGAAACCGTCACGATGGAGAACAACCCCGAGGAGCCCGAAAGCGGCGTCCACGAAATGCCATTCAGCCGCGAGCTCTACATCGAGCGCGACGACTTCATGGAGAACCCGCCCAAGAAATTCTTCCGCCTCGCCCCCGGTGCCGAAGTGCGTCTTAAAGGCGCGTACATCATCAAGTGCGAAGAGGTTGTGAAGGACGCCGAGGGTAACATCGTAGAACTCAAGTGCACCTACGACCCCGACACCCTCAGCGGCATGCCCGGCGCAGCACGCAAGGTCAAGGGTACGCTCCATTGGGTTTCGGCACCCCACGCCGTCGATGCCGAAGTGCGCCTGTACGACCGTCTCTTCGACGTTGAAAACCCGGCCGCCGAAACCGAACGCGACTTCCGCGAAATGCTCAACCCCGAGTCGCTCAAAGTGGTTAAAGGTGTCAAGCTCGAACCCTTTGCAGCCAAGAACGCCAAACAGGGGACTAAGTTCCAGTTCCAGCGCGTAGGCTATTTCACTCCCGACTACGATTCCACTCCCGAAAACCTCGTGTTCAACCGCACCATCGCCCTGAAGGACACCTGGGAAAAAGAAAAGAACAAAGGCTAATGGACGAAACCAACCCCCGCGAGGAGCTATACAACCAATTCAAAGCTTCACTGAAGGAGCCGGTTTCGGAACGCTACTTTCCGGAGGACGAGCTGGTGGAGATTTTCGACTACGCCGGCGACGTGGCCGATGACTACGCGCAGTTCGAAGTACTCTTCTGCGCCGCCCGCCTATACCCCGACAGTCAGCAGCTCCTCGACCGCAAAGCCCTCTTCTACCTCGACACCACCGAGAGCGACGAAAACCCCGAGTCGCCGACAGCAATCGCTTTTGTTGCCGACAACCCCGACATGTCCTCGCCCCTGATGGACATTACCCGCCTGCAGGTGAACCATCCCGAAAAACCCGTCGAGGCGCTCAACTTCTTCCTTGAGCAGTACGATACCCTCGGCGACGAAGAGATAATCCGCCTCATCGACCTGGCCTGCGACCTGGGACAGTACGACTGGGTAATCCAAAATCTCGACACCCTCCGCCGCAAGACGCCCTATGCCCCTACCCTGCTCTACGAGCTGATGAACCGCGCCACAGAGGCCGAGGACTTCCGGACGGTGGTGAAAGTCACCGAGGAACTCATTGAGTCGGAACCCTTTGCCTCCGGCTACTGGGCCACACAGTTCCGGGCCTACGCCAAACTGGGCATGGAAGCCGAGGCGCGCTCGAGTTTCGAATATGCCAAGGACCTGGCCACCGGCGATGAGGATACCATTTCTTTCCTGGCGGACGTAATCCTCGAATGTGCCCCCTTCCTGACGGACGAGGGCCTCGAGATGGTCAACGACTTCCTCGCCACTCACCCCGACAACTACCGCATCTTCACCGCCCGCGGCGCCATGATGATCAACAAGGAGCGCTACGCCGAGCTGGAAAAGGATCTGGTCGAGCATGTGGCCAAGTACGGGGTCAATGCCCAGTCCCTGCGCCATCTCTTCCTGATTGCCCACGAGGGCGCCGGCAAACTCTTTGCCGACGAACTCAAGCGCGGAAACGGCGTGTTCCAACCGGGCGAAATCGACGAGCTCGTCGACAACCTCCATATGAATTCGAACCATGTGGGCATGAACGAACTCATGACGGCACTCGACTCAGTAATGGACGACACCATGAGCCTCCCCCTTGCCCATTACTGGATCGAAGCCCTCTACAACCTGGGCGACTACAGCAAGGTGCTCAAAATCTTCATGCAGTATAAACCCGACGACGTGCTGAGCTTCCTATCGTTCCCTCCACGAGGCACAGCGTTCTGGCTCATCGTCCTGCTATCGATGATTAGACTCAACCAGGCGCCGTTTCTTTTCTTCGATATACAAAAATTACGCCGAGCCGTCATCGAAGGAATGGAGCACGGTCCCATGCCCGTCAAAATGACCTATATTCCTGTCCTTGAGCTTATTGACAAGCTTATGGAACACCCCGTTTCCGACCGCGAGTACTGGATCAAGCAGCGCTTTTTTTGAGTACCACGAAAAAAAATCGAAAAAATTTCGCCGGTGCCGTGAACCTTTTCCGTGCACCGGCGTTTTATTTATGAAAGCACAATAAAAGCTTTTCTCATTGCAAGAAATGTGATAATGATTGGTTTATAGCCAACAAGGCTGCACCGGGAGGCGCGGCCTTGTTGGCGTTTAGTACTTTGCCTGACACAAAGAAATAATTCTGAAAAAAATCTTCTGCTTGATGAACCTTTTCCGCGCTCCGGCGTTTTATTTATGAAAGCACAATGAAAGCTTTCTCATTGCAAGAAATGTGATAATGATTGGTTTATAGCCAACAAGGCTGCACCGGGAGGCGCGGCCTTGTTGGCGTTTAGTACTTTGCCTTTTCTAAAGAACGGTCGGAGTTGTAAAAGTCCGGCGAGAGTAAAAATGTCAGTCCCGCTTCCTGCGGATTATTTTTAACATATGCTTCGACGATGCGCCAGCCAATGAACCGCCCCACTCTTCCGGGCCACTTTTCCCCGTTTAGGCTCACAAATGGCGCCGGGGCACAAATACGGTCAACGGTTGCCTCGGACGTGTCGAAAATAAGGCGCGACTGCACCAAGGCTTCCCAAATGTTCTTTTCGGACTTTAGGAGGTGGTCGTAGGTGGCTTTATCGTAACCCAATGCCTCCCATGGTTTTGCGTGCAGTGTGAGTTGCATCTTTGCGCGCGTCATAGCCCCGTCGTAAAGCATGCGCGAGAGTAGGGTCGCATTGAGACTCTCAGCGTAGGGGTACTGAACGCCCGTCAGAGCCTCTGCCATTGCATAAGGTAGCTGGTCGGGCGTCTTGATGGCCCGCATGTACTCCGGGAGTCCGGCATAACCGGGATAATTCGCACCAAGATAATGATTCAGCGCTATCAGCATCACGGAGTCCACGAACATGATGGCTTCCGGCTTGCCGTATACCACCGCGGCATAGCGCCTCGGGGGCAAAGATACTCCCAGCTCGCGGGCTCGCTCAAGAGTATAACCCAGATTTTGCTCCAGCAGTTCCAATGAAGGAAAAATAGCTTCTGCGTCAGGACTAAATACGGCAACCGCGCGGGAGGCCGACCACTGGCTCAGGGTTGAATCGCCTACAACTTTCAGCAAAGCATCCACCTCTGCGCCATCGCCGGCAGGCATGGAATCGCGCACGGCTACACTCACGAGGTTGACTATAGGCTGAGGTTCAAAGTGCGTATTTTCGGTGCACGCTGCGAGCAGCGCTCCTATTATATATATTGTGTATCGCTTTTTCATTCCGCAAATATAATCAATCACCTCTTGCCTTGCAAGCATTATATTTTGTTTTTGGTGTGACATGGAGATTCCTTGAGCTAATTCGCCCACTTTTTTCGCCTAAAGGATGAAAATGCATGAAAAGAAATTAGTAACTTTGCACCATATTATGCGCCTACGGATAATCTACTTCTTCACAATGTTGCTGCCGGTCATGCTGTGGTGTGGCCCGGAAGCGGTAGCCCGCACCTTCACGGTGGCCATCGACGCCGGCCACGGGGGCAAGGACATCGGTTGCCGGGGCCTCCACTCCAAGGAAAAGGACATCACCCTTGATGTGGCCAAGCGCCTGGGAAAGAAGATTGCGCACGAATTCGGCGATAGCGTCAAGGTTGTCTATACCCGCGCCGACGATTCCTTCGTGAGCCTGGACCGCCGCGCACGCATCGCCAACGACGCCGACGCCGACCTGTTCATCTCCATCCATGTCAACTCCATCGATGCCCGCAACAAAAACCGGCGTAACATCCACGGAGCGTCAGTCTACACTGTTGGGCTTCACAAAAGCGAGGCGAACCTGGCCGTGGCCATGCGCGAGAACTCGGTAATTGAACTCGAACCGGACATGTCCGAAGTGTATCAGGACTTCGATCCTAACCAAAGCGAGTCGTACATAATCTTCGAACTGAACCAGAACATGCACATGGAGCAGTCGCTGAAAATGGCGGCCCTGGCTCAGGAAGCCCTCGTGGCCCACGCCGGTAGGGCAGACAAAGGCGTACGGCAGGCCGGATTCCTGGTACTCTGGGCCACGCGTATGCCCGCAGTGCTCGTTGAACTCGACTTCATCTGCAACCCCGACGCCGAGAACTTCCTCGCTTCCGACAAGGGTCGCGAAAAATGTGCCGACGCGTTGATGAAAGCTTTCAAAGCTTACAGGCAGAGCGCGGCGAACACTTCGACCGACTCCGGTGTTTTTAATTTATAATACGCTAACATTCAACCCTAAAATATGAAATCTATCTTTCGCAAAGAACTGATTATCGGAGCATTGGTAATTTTGGCTCTGGTCATCCTTTTCTTCGGCATCAACTTCCTCAAAGGCATAAACCTCTTCAAGGCTGCCAATTTCTATTACGCCGTGTACACCGACGCCGCCGGGCTGACCCAGTCGGCTCCCGTCACTATCAATGGCTACAAAATCGGCCTTGTGCGCGAAATACATTATGATTACACCAACCCCGGCCATGTTGTGGTTGAGTTCAGCGTTGACCGCGCGCTCAAAATTCCCGAAGGCAGCACTGCCAAAATCAGTGCCGACCTCCTTGGAACAGCCTCCATTGTGCTGGATATGAACCACTCCGCCGCCGGCTTCTATGCCGTGGGCGACACCATCCCCGGCGAGACCGCCAAAGGTATGATGGACGCCCTGTCCGATAACCTGATGCCGGCCGTAAATGCCATTGTGCCCAAAGTTGACACCCTGCTGACGAGCCTCAACGCCGTGGTGGCCAACCCCGCGCTCACCACGAGTCTCAACCGCCTCGACCAGATTACGCTGGATCTCCAGGCAAGCCTCACCGCACTCCGCGGCACCATGGCTAACCTCCAGCCCATCGCCAAGGATGTCAAAAGCATCACCGCCAATGTCGACAGCATCACCGGCGACCTCGCTCAAGTATCCGGCCAGCTCCGCAATGCGCCCGTCGACAGCATGATCAACAGCCTCCAGGCTACCGTCGACAACCTCCACGCCCTCACCAACACCCTCAACGACCCCAACGGAACCGTGGGCAAACTGACCGCCGACCCGGCCCTTTACAACAACCTCAACGCAGCCGCTGCTTCCCTCGACTCGCTCCTGATCGACGTCAAGAAGAACCCCAAACGATACATCAGCATCAAATTGCTCTAAGCGGACTATGTCCGAATAAGAAAATAAAATCAAAAACCGCGCAGGCACGTTTCCGCGCGGTTTATTTTGCCTTTAAAGCACCTTTGGCATAAGGGAACCGAATGCTAAAGAGCTATACTTCAAACGTTTACATCCACGGTTCGGGGAACTTACACTCCTCTGCAAGTGGTCTTTGCTAACCTGTTGAGCAATACGCAATTACACGTTCGCGCAAAAATCCAAAAAAAAATCCATTTGTTTTTGCAAAAAAATATCTTGAATTTTGCATCCACATTATCTGAGCACTATTCTATCCTCCACACATGACTCAAAAATCACATACCGAACTTTGGGAACAATGTCGCGCCTTTCTGCGCGACGTCCTCGAACCGTCGATGTTCGAGACCTGGTTCCGTGATGTGAAGTCACTCAAGTTCGAGGATAACAAACTGGTGCTGTCGGTAAAGTCGTCGTTCTTCGTTGATACAATTGAAGAGCGCTTTCAGGATATCCTCCGCGCCGGCATCAAGAAGGTCTACGGCGAGGGCGTCCAGCTCTACTATTATTACCCGACCATCAAGAACGACCCCTCCTCGGGTGTGTCGCTCAAGAGCGAGAACCAATCCTCAACCATCCTCGACCAAATCAAGGCTGAGCCCGCAAATCCTTTCCGCCAGCCCACCCGCCAGAATTTCGACCCGCAGCTGAACCCGAAGTACAACTTCGCCAACTATTGCGAGAGCGAGTCCAACCGCATAGCCCGCTCCATAGGCGAAAGCATCGGCGAGAACCCCAAGCTCAAAACTTTCAACCCCCTCTTCCTCTTCGGCCCCTCCGGCTCAGGTAAAACTCACCTCATCCAGGCCATCGGTATCCGCCTGAAGGAGAAGAATCCCCAGGCCCGCGTATTATATGTAACGGCGCGACTTTTCCAGAGCCAGTACACAGCCGCGCGCAACAACGTTAACGACTTCTTCGCCTTCTACCAGAGCATCGACTGCCTGATTATCGACGACATCCAGGACCTGCAGAACATGCCCGGTACGCAGAACACGTTCTTCCACATCTTCAACCACCTCCACCAGCACGACCGGCAAATCATCATGTCGTCCGATTGTGCGCCCTCCGACATGGCAGGCTTCGAAGCGCGTCTCCTGAGCCGCTTCAAGTGGGGCATACAGGTTAAGCTGGAGAGTCCAGACATCAATCTGCGGCGCGATGTACTGCGCCTCAAAAGCGAGCAGAACGGCATCTATCTGCCCGAGGAAGTCTCGGAGTACATCGTCAACAACGTCACCGGCAGCGTGCGCGAACTCGAAGGAATCATCGGCTCGCTCATAGCGCACGCCACCATGCACAACAAGGACATTTCGCTGGAACTTGCTGAATATGTCGTTGCCAACTGCGTTAAAATCAACCGAGCTTCGGTCAATTTCGAAATGATTACCGAAGCTGTGGCGCAATACTTCAACATACAGTCCGACCTCATCTTCACCAAGAGCCGCAAGCGCGAAATTTCCGATCCGCGCCAGATTGTGATGTACCTCTCAAAAAAAATTGCCAAAATGCCCTCCACGGCAATTGGCCACAAACTCGACCGCAGCCACGCCACGGTAATCCACGGTTGCGAAAACATCGAGGACCGGCTGTCCACCGACAAGAAACTCGTCGCCGACATCGCCGCCATCGAAGCATCTCTAAAACGCTAATATAACCTCGGGCAATCCAAGCGCCGCTCACCTTCGAGTGGCGCTTGCTGTTGGATATATCCCGCTTTTTGCTTACCTTTGTGGTCTCAAAAAGCAAAAAAAGTGGCAAGAAAACGCAAACCATTACCTCTGCTGGAGGATGTACATATCACCGCCGTAGCTGCCGAGGGAAATGCCCTCGGACGCGTTGACGACATGGTGGTGTTCGTGCCGTTCGGCGCGCCCGGCGACTGTGTCGACGTTCAGGTAGAAAAGAAAAAGAAATCGTTCGCTCAAGGTCGCATTGCGGCTTTCCGACAGAAAAGCCCTATCCGCGTGGAACCCCGGTGCGAGCATTTCACAATATGCGGCGGTTGCCGCTGGCAGCATCTTCCCTACTCCGCCCAGCTCGAATACAAACGTCAGCAGGTTGTCGACGCGCTCCAGCGCATCGCAAAGGTTGAACTACCCGAAATCCGTCCCACCCTCGGCAGCCGTCAGATTTGGGAGTACCGCAACAAGATGGAGTACACCTTCTCCAACAAGTCGTGGCTCACGTTCGAGCAGCTCAACAGCGGCGAAGAATTCCCGGACCGCAACGCGGCCGGCTTCCACATCCCCGGTGCCTTCGACAAGGTGCTCGACATCAAGCGCTGCTTCCTCCAGGACGACCTCTCCAACCGTATGCGCAGGTGGGTCAAGGAATATGGCAAGGCTCATAACCTACCCTTCTACGACCTGCGCGCTCAGCAGGGATTCCTCCGCACAATGATGGTGCGCATGGCATCCACCGGCCAGGTTATGGTGGTGCTCGTGGTTGGTGGCGACCGCCCGGACGACCTCAACGCCCTCCTCGAAGCCATGCAGGCAGAGTTTCCGCAAATCACTTCGCTGATGTATGTTGTCAACACCAAGGTCAACGACACTATCGGCGACCAGGAAGTCATTCTCTTCGCAGGCAAGCCCTACATAGAAGAGGAAATGGAAGGACTCAAGTTCCGCGTTGGACCCAAATCGTTCTACCAAACCAATTCATTACAAGCGTACGAGCTCTATAAGGTTGCTCGTGATTTTGCACAACTTACAGGAAATGAATTGGTTTACGACTTATATACCGGGACCGGCACCATCGCGAACTTCGTGAGCCGCCGGGCACGCAAAGTAGTGGGGATTGAATATGTTCCCGAAGCTATTGACGACGCACGCCTCAACTCCCGGGTCAACGGCATCGAGAACACACTTTTCTTTGCCGGCGACATGAAGGATGTTCTCACCGATGACTTCATTGCCGAGCACGGACGCCCGGACGTGATGATAGTTGACCCTCCGCGAGCCGGTATGCACCAGGACGTGGTCGACACCATTCTTCGTGCCGAACCCGCAGCCATTGTGTACGTTAGTTGCAACCCGGCTACCCAGGCGCGCGATCTGGCCCTGCTCGACGTCAAATATGGTGTTGAGGCTGTGCAGCCGGTGGATATGTTCCCCCACACGCAACATGTGGAGAATGTGGTGCGACTGGTGCGCCGCCACAAGGCTCAGTCGGCCGACGCCTCCACCAATGAGGAATTGTAATAGCGGAGGTCGCCGCTGACTTCGGTGCCGACGAAGTCGGGTTTCACAAAGGGCGTACAGGCATCCGGCAACTCAATCTCGGCCACGACCAAGCCGCTGAGCTTGCCGTGGAACTCGTCCACCTCCCAAAGGGCGCCTTCGCAACCCTCCACCCGGGCAGGCACCAGCCAACGGGTTTTGCTCAGCACACGTCCCCGGCAGCACTCAAGCATCCCACGGGCGTCGGCAACGGGAATCTCATACTCCCATTCGTCGCGTACTACACCCGTCGTGAGGCCTTTGACGGTCAGGAAAGCCCTGTCGTCGCGGATGCGGACACGAACCGTTGCTGTAGGATCCGTGCAGAGGTAACCTTGGGCTATATCATGGCGAGCTATCGCCAAATCTTTGTACTTATCGCTGACTATCAGGAATTTGCGTTCAATTTCTTTTGCCATAGTCGAATATTTGTGTAAAAATAGCAAAAATAACTCATGCACCCAAGCGCCACAGCCATAATTCTGCGCCTTGCCGCAATCTTTGCGGTGAGCCTGACCTGGTTGCCGGCGCACGCCGAGTTTATTCGGGGCATAGTCCGTGATTCGGTCACAACGGTAGGCATTCCATACGCGACAATCGTTTTCGATGATGCTGTCGGTCGCGTAGTGGCCGATAGCCGGGGAATATTCGAAACAACCGTGCCCACATCGGCCAAAACACTCACCGCATCCTCGCAGGGGTATGCAAAAAAGACTGTACGGTTGCGCACCAACTCGTTCAATATCTACGACATAAGCCTGCAGCCATCGGCCACTGAGCTACGCGAACTGGTGGTGGAAAAACAGAAGTACAGCAAGAAAAACAACCCGGCCGTAGAGTTTGCAAAACGATTAAAAAACAGCGGTTTTGCGACTGATCCCCGCCAGGAACCACATTATTCCTACGACCGTTACGAACGAATATCCCTCGGGCTCCATAACTTCCGGTTCGACTCCACAGCGTGGCTTGATCGGCATCTGCCTTTCCTAAAGGAACACGTGGACACGTCGTCACTCACTGGAGCGCCCGTACTGACACTCTCCATCAAAGAAACAGCCTCGCAGGTTTTCTCCCGTAAAAACCCGCGCAAGGAGGTTGAGCTGGTCAAGGGCTATCGCAGTGAGGGCATCGACGAAGTCCTTGAGGCTGACAATGTCCAGACCGCTCTGACCGACCTTTTCGGCGAAGTTGACCTTTTCCAGCCTGTCATTCCGTTGATGGAGAACCGCTTCGTAAGCCCGCTCTCGTCCATAGCGCCCGATTTCTACCGCTTTTACCTAACCGATACCGTGATGGTCGACACCACACGATGCATCGTTCTGGCCTTCTATCCGCGCGTAAAGTCATCAGTGGGCTTCACCGGCCATGTATACGTGTCAGAGGAACCCGGAAACGTGCTGCAGATAAAGCGTGTAGATCTCCACACGGCTGCGCAGATAGGTGTTAACTTCATCGACCGGCTAAGTATAAGCCAGACGTACACCCACGCCGGCAACCGGCGCCTGAAGCAGTCGGACGTACTCGAAGTTGTAGCGGCTCCGGTTCCGGGCAAGGGGCAAGTCGATGTTAAACGCTCAATGACTTTCACAAACCACAGTTTCGATACCGTGCCCGACAGCATCTTCGCAACTCTCGGTAGGCGTGTGCAAAGCGACGAGTATGACTCGCGGGAATCCGACTTTTGGCAAGGCGCACGCACTGACTCCCTCTCCCGAGGCGAAAGGACCGTGGGCAAACTCATGGAAGACCTCCGCTCCAACCGAACCTTCCTCTGGACCGAACGCATCCTGACAATCCTGTTCCAAGGTTACATCCACACCGGAGGCCAATCGCGAATCGACCTCGGACCGGTCAATACACTTGCAAGCTATAATACCCTAGAAGGCTTACGTCTGCGCGTCGGAGGTATGACCACGGCCAATCTCAATCCCCACTGGTTCGGTCGCGCATATGTGGCCTATGGATTCCGCGACCATCGTTGGAAATACTCACTCGAAGCCGAGTACTCCTTCAACGCCAAGAAGTACCACTCGCGCGAATTTCCCATGAACGCTCTCCGTCTGACCCACAGCTACGACGTCGACCGCCTCGGCGCCCGCTATCTCTCAACCAGCCCCGACAACTTTGTACTGTCTTGGCAAAGAATGCCCAACCGACGATATACCTACGCCCGAACAACCCGTCTGGAGTACATCCTCGAATTAGCCAACAATCTATCGTTCAACATTTCGGCGGAGAACCAGCGTCAGGAGGCTACACGATATATGCCCTTCCGAACCTACGCCGGCACCGACCTGGGCCATTTCACCGAGAATATCTTCGGCATCACAATTCGCTTCGCCCCCGGCGAGAAATTCTTCCAGGCAAAGAGCTATCGTCTTGCCGTGAACAACGATGCGCCCGTTTTTACGCTCTCCCACCGCTTTGCCGCAAAAGGATTCGGTTCTCGCTACGGCATCAACAAAACCGAGTTCGACTTCACCAAACGTTTCTGGCTTTCCATGTTCGGGTCGGTTGAAACAGCAGTGAGCGGCGGCCACGTGTGGGGTTCGTCACCTTTCCCTGAGCTCTTTATTCCGAACGCAAACCTCTCTTACACCATCCGTCCGCGCTCGTTCGCGCTGATGAATCCTCTCGAATTCATCAATTCCAGCTACGTATCCTGGGACCTCACCTACCAGCTTCGAGGACTCGTCCTCGGTCGCATTCCCGGTGTGAGCCGGCTCGGCCTGCGCGAAGTGGTAGGGTTCAGGGGGCTATACGGCACCCTCGGTTCCCGCTGCAAGCCCTCGGAGTCACACCCCGATTTGCTGCGGTTCCCTGACGACAGTACTGTCACCGGCATGGGCCACACTCCCTATATGGAGCTCTCGGTGGGCTTGGAAAACATTTTCCGCATACTCCGCGTGGACTACGTGCGCCGACTGACCTACCGCCATCCGGGCTACAAGGTCGACCGCTGGGGCATCCGCATCGCAATCAACTTCAATTTCTGAGTTTTGACATAAAAAAATCGCCAAAGCGCTAAGCCTCAGCGATTTTAATATTTAGTCTACCTATGAATTTACTTTGCTACGGTGAGAGTGTAGTTCATACCGGGAGTTTCAGAAACTTCGAGGTTCTGGTTGGTCATGGTGATGGTAGAATCGGAATCAACCACGAAGTACATGGGAGTATCGGCAGAGCCTTCCATTGAATCCTTTACGTCCTTGACGAGCTTGTAGTAGGTCTTGTCACCCTGCTTTTCGATGGTGAAATCGCCTTCGCTCTTGAAGGTCTTCACGTCCTTGTAGCCCATTGCGCTGGTAGAATCAGCTGCGAGATAGGTCTCAACGAGCTTGTAGTCGCCATCGTTGTCTTCGTCGTCGAAGTCCATGTGGAGGGTATAGCGTACACCGTCACAGTCGGCTGCGGGCAGAACGCCGGTGTAAACTTCTTCTTTGTCGGCCTTGGTGCAATCAGCACCCTTCTGGCATTCCTTGGTAGAGCAGGCGCCCATGAAAACCATCAGTGCGGCGGCAGCTGCCATAAAAATTGATTTCTTCATATTAGTTGATTTTGATGTTTTCCTTTCAATATACTTTTAAACGTATACCTCAGGAAAAAGTTCACCCGGCGAAAAATTTTTTCTCTTGCAACTAAAATTTTCCTTCCTACTTCGGAAATATCCGGCATACAGGCATAAAAAAAGCCCCGGAGTTAATCCGGAGCCTGGAGCCGCGAGTGGGACTCGAACCCACGACCTTTTCGTTACGAATGAAATGCTCTACCGACTGAGCTATTGCGGCCTGAAAAAGCTCTGCAAAGTTAAGGATTATTTTTTACTCTGCAAAGTATATGTGAACTTAATTTTGGCATCATTGAGTCGAAGGCGCATCATGGTGGGAGCTTCTACGAAGGGCAGCACGGCAGTTTCGACATATGTTGCCGAGGAATAATATGTATCCTGGCCGGACTTTTCGAATGTAACCTGAACCGGAACCAAATCGAAGGTGTAATCTTCCTCGGTGATGTTCTCCTTGCTCATGAGGTCGGTGAGGTAGGCGCGGAGGCCCGAGAAGGAGTAGCTGCGTTCGTAAGAACTGTAGCTGGCATAGAACGATGTGATGTTGTCGGGCAGTTTATTTCCAGCAAAGAAAGCCTCGCGGTCCTTCTTGAGAATCATCAGCAGGTAGGGAGCCGGGCCGATGCTGAACTGATTTTCAATGGAATCTACGGGAATGGACATGGTCAGGCCGTTCATCACAGCTCTGTCAGCTCCTCCGTTGCGATATGCTGCAATGATTTCGGGTGCGGGGAAGCGTATCTCCGTCTGATATACACCGGGGGAAACAACCAGAGCTTCGCCGGCATCTTTCATGGCCTCCAGCGAGGGGTCGAGCTCGATGCTGACATTGTTGTTGCACTCCACTTCCGGCGTAACCATAAAGTATTGGTGCTCGACATGAATTGTGTCCGGTGAAGTGGTGCCGTCGGCATTGGTTTTGGTTGCAATTTTGCTCAGGAACATGGTCATGACCGTCTCCGAGATGCGGATCAGACGCCCGCGGCCATAGGTGGTTTTGGCAAACAGACCGGGCAGCACATTTTCGGCAAACGTCGTGCCGGAGGCAAAGTACTGCGGATGCTCCTGGAAAGCGCGGAAAATGTTGGGTCCCATTTCCTGAGGGAGCATGAGTGTGAGTTCGCGGTAGCCCTTATTGGCTGCTGTGTCGTTGCCGAAAGTAGAGCTGTTGTAAACCAACGACGACAGCGGAGTGGGGTCGTAATAGCCTTCCGGGTCGAAATCGGATGTGATTCCGGCGGGAAGCTGGCGGGTAAGCGCATAAACGCTAAGTTGCATCGGCACAATGGAATCGCCTAAGAAGTCGCCGGCCAGGTAGCGGAATTTAACCGCCATGGAGTCCACGTTCTCATAGGTGAAGTTGGCTGTGTCAAGCGCAGTTGCGGGCAGGAACTGCATTACGGAGGTGTTGGAAAGTGTGCCGTAGCCGGGCACGGATATATTGCCGATAAGCTGTACTGATGTCTTGGGGCGCATGGGGCCGATATCGACCGTATGGCCTTCTACTGTGAAAAGGGAGTCAATTCGGATTTCCACGGCATCGGAAACCAGGCTCGAGCCTATGGTCGATGTTTCTTCACATCCAGTCAAGGCGATGGCTCCGAGTACAAAAGCAGCAGTTAATGCTTTGATTTTCATAAGGATTTATAGAAATCTTCATAAGGGGCGAGGTCGTCGCCGGAGTATGGGAGGAAGGGTTTGCCGGAAGCCTGGGCGTAAGCGAGCACGTCGGGATGAATGTGCTCGGAAGCCTGGGTAATAGCGTCGGCATGGTCGATAGCAAGCTTGCAGAGTTTGACGTAGTCTACCTTGGCGTCGCCCTCGGTAAGGCCCTTGATGTCGTCGGCACTGAAGCCCTGGTGGATGAGTTTTTCTACCATTGCCTGGTCCAGAGGGCCCTCGAAAGCGTCGTCAAAGAGCGAGAATACCACTTTGGCTGAGCGGAAAGCCGGATCCTCAGGGAAGAGTTTTTTAAGGTAGATTGGTGTCAGGGCCGAGAGCCAACCGGTGCAATGAATCACATCGGGATTCCAGCGCAGCTTCTTGACTGTCTCCAAGGTTCCGCGCACAAAGAAGATGGCACGCTCGTCGTTTACGTCGGGGTCGCCCACCGTTTCCAGCTGGCGTTCGGGTGTACGGGTAAAGAACTCGTCGGAATCAATGAAATAGACCTGCATGCGCGAGGGCTGCAGCGTAGCCACCTTTATTATAAGGGGATAATCAGTGTCGTTAATGTCGATATTGATGCCCGACAGGCGAATCACTTCATGAAGCGAATTTCGGCGCTCGTTGATGGCTCCGTATTTGGGCATGAAGGTTCGAACCTCGATTCCTTTCTCCAGGATGCTTTGAGGCAGACGCCGCCCGAAGTCAGCCAAAGGCGTTGAAGGCAGGTAGGGCTCAATTTCCTGGGATATATATAGTACTTTGTTAACGTCCATTATATAGCGTAGCGGATGGGCTTGTGATGATAAATAATTGCGCAAAGTTACGAATTTTTTTTGACTTACCGGGCGTTTTTTAGTCCTGCGTGGCGTTTTTTGGATTTTTTATATTTCATTTTAATTGAGGAAATCGTAAATTTGCACTTGATTTCAGTGCGCCCTCTATTTCGGGGCTCTACATAGAACCATAATTATGACATCCAAACGAATTTTTTTCTCATTTATCTTATCAATAATTGTGTTTGCTGCGGGGGCACAGCGCTTCGCGATGCAAGCCGAACCGGTGCGGTGGAAAGCAGCCGTGGCCAAAGTTGAAGGCCGTAACGCCGTTGTAAACCTCATAGCCAACATCGCCAAGGGGTGGCACCTCTACGACCTCACCCTCCCCGAAGGTGGCCCCAAGCCCACGGTCCTCGATTTCTCCGGCTCTAAGGGCGTAAAAATCGCCGGCGCCGTCAAACCCTCGGTGCAACCCACCAAGGTGCACGACGAACTTTTCGGCATGGACCTCACTCAATGGGACGGCCCGGTGACCTTTGCCGTTCCCGTCAAACTTGAGGGTAAAGGCGAGCATGTGCTCGAAATTAAGGTTACCTATATGACCTGCGACGGCAATAACTGCCGCCCACCCAAAACCGAAACGATAACACTCTCAATACCTGCCAAATGAATAAATTGACGACATATATCCTGTTGCCGTTACTCGTGCTTGCGGCCGGCTTGCGCGCGGAAGCAGCGGTAGAGAAGCCGGTTAGCTGGACTGCCGAAATTGTCAGCGAAGGCTCCGATTCGGGCAAACTCGTTCTCCATGCCAATGTCAAGGACAGCTGGCACATTTATGGCCTTGAGATTCCGAACATGGGCGATGTGGTAGGAGTTCCCGACCCCACAACCATCACCATAACTCCGGCCGAAGGCCTCGAGCTGGTTGGCGCCCCGGAGGCGAGCGTCGCCCCGACAGTACACTTCGACAGCTTCATGAACCTCAACCTGCCATGGCTGGCGGGTGAGTTCAACATCACTCAGGCTTTCAAAACCGAAGGAGTCAAGGGTGCACGCATCGAGGGCTCGGTTCGCTATATGGCTTGTAACGAATCAGCCTGCACACCTCCGACGTCCTATTCATTCGACCTCACCTTCGGTTCGCCCGCACCACAAGAAACTCCGGCAACCGTCAAGGACGAAGCTCCTGCCGCTGCTGTGGCCTCAACTTCCGATATGACCGGCCTTTGGTGGGCCCCGGTTGAGATTACCCACGAGACGGCTTCACACACCTACTGGGGTCTGCTCATTCTGGGCTTCCTCGGGGGTCTTATCGCCCTGATGACACCCTGCGTATGGCCCATGATACCGATGACTGTCAGCTTCTTCCTCAAGAAAGGCAAGAGCCGCCGCCGGTCAATCATCGATGCGGTGACCTACAGCGTCAGTATCGTGGTTATCTTCCTGGCCTTAGGTATATTGCTGACCCTCATCTTCGGGCCCGGTGAACTGAACAAAATTGCAACAGGCGCCGTTTTCAACCTCATTTTCTTCGCCCTGTTGGTCGTTTTCGCCATTTCTTTCTTCGGTGCATTCGAAATCACTCTACCCTCGAAGTGGAGCAATGCCATGGATGCACGCGCCGAAGCCACCACGGGCCTGCTGAGTATCTTCTTCATGGCCTTCACCCTGGTGCTCGTGTCTTTCTCATGCACCGGCCCCATTATCGGAACACTCCTGGTTGAGGCCTTCTCTCAGAACGACATCATGGGGCCGTTCATGGGTATGGCAGGATTCGCTCTCGGCCTTGCGCTTCCCTTCGGCCTGTTCGCATTCTTCCCCACGATGCTCAAGGAACTCCCGCGCTCGGGCTCATGGCTCAACACCGTAAAGGTAGTACTTGGATTCATCGAACTCATTCTCTCGTTGAAATTCCTTTCAGTTGCGGACTTGGCTTACGGCTGGCATATTCTCGACCGCGAAGTGTTCCTCTCGCTCTGGATTGTGCTCTTCTTCCTGCTCGGCATGTATCTCCTCGGCAAACTCCGATTCAGCCACGACGGCGAGACCAAGCACACCTCCGTACCCCGTTTCTTCATGGCCCTGATTTCCATGGCCTTCGCGGTGTATCTCATCCCCGGCCTTTGGGGAGCTCCGCTGAAAGCCGTGAGCGCTTTCGCTCCGCCGCTGTACACCCAGGATTTCAACCTCTACGGTGGCGAGTTCGAGGAATTCGACGACTATGATGCCGGCATGGAGACCGCACTGAAGAGCCACAAACCTGTGCTGGTGGACTTCTCAGGCTATGCATGCGTGAACTGCCGCAAAATGGAAGGCGCCATCTTTGACACACCGACCGTGCGCGGTATCCTTGAAAAAGATTTCATTATGATAAAACTTATGGTGGACGACAAAGCCGCCTTGCCCGAACCTATCTATGTAGAAGAGGAAGGCCAACGCGTCAAACTCACCACCGTAGGCGACAAGTGGAGCTACCTCCAGCGCCACAAATTCGCCACCAACTCCCAACCCTTCTACGTGATGCTCGACAACGAGGGTATGCCGCTGGCTGCGCCCTGCGCCTACGAGGAGAATGTGGGCACTTTCGTTGCTTGGCTTGAGAAAGGGGTTCAGAATTATAAAGCACAATAACATGTCACATACCCGTAAGGAACAACTGGAGGCGGTCAACCGCCTGATGGATACGCTCGACATCCTGCGCGTTAAATGCCCGTGGGATGCCAAACAAACCAACGAAAGCCTCCGCCCCAACACCATCGAGGAGGTTTATGAACTTGCGCAGGCACTCCTTGAAGAGGACACTCAGGACATCAAAAAGGAGCTCGGCGACGTCCTGCTCCACATCCTTTTCTACTCCAAAATCGGCGACGAGAAGGGGCAGTTCGATCTGGCCGACGTTGCCGACGCCATCAACGACAAGCTCATCTTCCGCCACCCCCACGTCTTCGGCAACGTCCACGTCGACGGCACCGACGACGTTCTCCGCAACTGGGAACAGATCAAGCTCAAGGAAAAGGGCGGAAACAAGACTGTGCTGGCGGGCGTTCCCGCCGCATTGCCGGCACTTGTGAAGGCGTTCCGCATCCAGGAAAAGGCCGCCAACATGGGCTTCGACTGGGAAGAGAAGGAACAGGTGTGGGACAAGGTTCGTGAGGAAGCATCAGAAGTACAGCAGGCCATCGCCGGCAAGAGTCAGGAAGAAATCGAGGCGGAATTCGGCGACCTCATATTCAGCGTTGTAAATGCCGCGCGCCTCTTCGGGGTTAATCCTGAAAATGCCCTCGAACGAACTAACCGCAAGTTTATACGCCGCTTCACTTATCTCGAAAATGCAGTCAAGGCTCAGGGTAAAAGTCTAAAGGATATGACGTTAGCCGAGATGGATGTGCTGTGGAATGAAGCCAAGGCCACAGAAAGCACAGCGTCCGAATGAAGCTCTGCATCGCCGAGAAAAGTTCTGTAGCCGGGAGCATTGCCGCTATCCTGGGCGCTACCTCGCGCCATGACGGCTACTATGAGGGTAATGGCTACCGCGTGTCATGGACAGTGGGACATCTCTGTTGCCTTAAAGAGCCTGACGACTACACCCCGCAGTGGAAATTCTGGTCGCTCGGTGCGCTGCCGATGATTCCGCAAAAGTACGAAATCAAGCTCATCGAAGACCGTGGGCGCAAACATCAGTTTGAAATCCTCGAGCGTCTCATCGCTGAAGCCGACGAGGTTATCAACTGCGGTGATGCCGGACAGGAGGGTGAGCTGATTCAACGCTGGGTCATGAAAAAGGCCAACATCAAGTGCCCGGTGAAGCGCTTGTGGATATCGTCGCTTACCGATGAAGCAATCCGTGATGGCTTCAATAACCTCAAACCTGAGAAGGACTATGACCGGTTGTTCTATGCCGGAATGGCCCGTGCAATAGGCGACTGGGTCCTGGGCATGAACGCTACCCGCCTCTACACTCTAAAGTACTCGCGCTCCGGCTCGGTGCTTTCGATAGGGCGCGTGCAGACCCCTACGCTCGCCCTGATTGTGAACCGCCAGAAGGAAATCAACGAGTTTGTACCAAAGGATTCTTGGGAACTGCAGACCGTCTACCGCGACGCAACGTTCGTCTACACGGGCGAACGCTTCGAAACGGAACAGGCCGGTGAAGAAGCTGTCAAGGAAATTGAGCCGGAGCTCTTCCACATTGACTCCGTCACAAAAAAGAAGGGACGCGAAACACCTCCGCGACTCTTCGACCTCACATCGCTTCAGGTTGAATGCAACAAACGCTTTGCATGGAGCGCCGACCAGACCCTGAAGCTCATCCAAAGCCTCTACGAAAAGAAACTCACTACTTACCCGCGCGTCGACACAACCTATCTCTCCGAGGACATATACCCCAAAATAGGCCCCACACTCAAGGCCATGACGCCGTACGCCAAATTCACCGAGCCTATTCTATCGGGAAAAATTCCCAAGTCCAAGAAGGTGTTCGACAACGCCAAAGTGACCGACCACCACGCAATTATCCCCACGGGTCAATCCCCCCTGGGTATCGAGGGCGACGAAAAGAAGCTCTACCATCTTGTGGCGATGCGGTTTATATCGGCGTTTTATCCCGATTGTCAGTTCGAAGCGACCACTGTGCTGGGTCACGCCGCAAAATATGAATTCAAAACCACGGGAAAAGTGATTCTCTCACCCGGGTGGCGCGCACTCCAGCCCCAGAAGGACGCCGACAAGGACGAAGACGATGCCATCCTGCCCGTATTCGTCGAAGGCGAAAGCGGCCCGCATAGTCCGCGCCTTGCCAAGAAAACGTCACAACCCCCTAAGTACTACACCGAAGGCACGCTCCTGAGAGCCATGGAAACTGCCGGACGCAACATCGAGGACGACGAAATCCGTGATGCCATGAAGGAGAACGGCATTGGACGGCCTTCCACGCGTGCGGCAATCATCGAGACTCTTTTCCGCCGAAAATACATCTACCGCGAACGTAAGAATATCCTTCCCACCCAAGCGGGAATTGACCTTATTGACACAATCAACGAGGAACTCCTGAAGTCGGCCAAGCTGACGGGCCACTGGGAACACAAGCTGCGGCGCATCGAGCGTGGCGACTACTCCCCTGCCCTGTTCATGCGCGAAATCAATGAACTTATCAGCTCTATTGTGCATAATGTGCTGACGGATAACTCCAAGAAGCACATCCACATTGAATCGGAAAAAGCTGAAAAGGCACCCGCAACTGAGTCGCAGACACCGGTGAAGAAACCCCGCGCCAAACGAACCACCAAGCTGGAGGATATAGCTTGCCCGCTTTGCGGCAAGGGTCATGTGGTGAAAGGGCGCACGGCCTTTGGCTGCTCGGAGTATGCCAGCGGATGTTCATTCCGACTGATGTTCACCGACTGCCCGGCCGACACCACGCCCGCAAATCTGAAGAAACGCCTATACCCGTCCAAGAAAAAATGACAACCGAACGCATCATTGTTCTCATTATCGTTGCACTGGCTGTGGTTATGCTTGTGCGCAGCCTCCGAAAAAAGAAAAAGAATGGAGGTTGCAATAACGATTGCAACAATTGCTCCGGTTGCCGTTAGTTGCGGTTAAGGCTTAAGGCAAATTTTGCTAAATAGAGAACATCCTCCCCGCCCCAATAATTGGCGGTTATGCAGATATCGCGTTGTCGAACGGAAACAATACCATAACATCGAATCATCCGGATTACCCGCTTCCTGCCCAACTTTTTGCCCGCATTCTGCTTTGATTCCGCTTTAGCCCCAAAAAAGAAATGAGCTAAGTAATAGATACTTAGCTCAAAGTTTGTTGCCTTGGAAGGATTCGAACCCTCACAGGCGGAACCAGAATCCGACGTGCTACCATTACACCACAAGGCAGTGGGTTTTGTTTTACGACTGCAAAGTTAGAGCTTATTTTTGAATCCGCCAAATTTTTGGCGCATTTTTTTCGAAAAATTTCAGCGGCGGCCGGCGAGGCGCTCTTTTTCGCGGTGCGACATGTAGCTGAAGTGCTCTTCGATGTGGGGATGATTGGCAATGAAGGGCGAAATTTTGCCTCCGAAGGTAATGATGATGCGACGCCGGGCGCGCGAAAGCCCCACATACAGGAGCCGGGCGTCCTCTTCGGGTTGGCGACTGAGTGAATGAGGAATTTTGTCCTTGGAAATGTCAACGAGAATCACATTATCGAACTGGAGACCTTTGGCCTTGTGGATAGTCATGACATGGATATTGCGGTCCAAAATACCATTCTGGTAGAGGTCGGCCTCGTTGAAGGTGCGCAGTTCATGAAGGTGATTGGCCAGCTGCTGGGCAAAATATGGTTCGGAATCTGTGTTGATAACGATTCCGTCGAAAAGACTCAGCATGTAATGTAGGCCTTCGATGCGGTCGATATACCCGCGCTCAACCATTTGGGAATGGATATAGTCCATTTCTGCGGTCAGCGTCGTTGTGGAGTCATCCAGCAGTGAGCGGGTGTGGGCAAATAGGGGCCCGTAATTTGAGCGGAGTCTGTCGCGAATGGCTTGTGTGACTTCCGCGGAGATAACTGCCCGATGGTCGGCCCTGCGATCAAGCGCCTGCTTGTAAAGGCACTGAGCCAGACGGGTCGTTGCGAAAACATCATCGGTGGCATTGTGACTGTTTACTCCCTCAAGGTTATATCGTTCCAGCAATGAAGCGAGGTTATGGCGCCGCAGGTTGGGGTCGAGGCGTCTTGCAAGGGCGAGTGTGTCCCAATATTTCGGAACGGTACAGTTGAGGTCCGGGCTGCGACGGCGCATGTTGCTGCGCAGGATATTGACGTCGAAGTTTACATTGTGGCCCAGCAGGTCGGAATCGCCCACATATTCCAAAAACTTGCCAAACGCTGTCTCAGGCTCGAGAAGTGCCTCCGGGTGACCGGCCGGCAACGCTTCACGGCGTGCATACTCTTCGACCATGGGGTTGGGCATTCCGTCGGCAAGTGTCGGCGGGATTGGCTTGTCGGTGCGGATCATTAAATCTATCTCCGAACCCGGCACCGCTTGACCCTGCCGCATGCGGCACGCGGCAATCTGGATGATATCGTCGTTGAAGGTATCGATTCCGGTGGTTTCGGTGTCGAAAACTACAATGTCGCCGTTGGCGACCGCCCGGGCATACTCCAGCACGTATGTGCTGTTGTCATAGTCAATAAGGTCGCGTGGCGTAACACCATAGCGGCGCATCTTGTCCATAAGCTGGCGACACATTGAGTATTTTGGCAGTACACCTGTACGGAAGAGCAGTCGGGCCCAGTCGGTATAGGCGGTGTCGAGGGATATGGCACAGAAATGGCTGTGGATGGTTTTGAAAGCTGCGGATTTAAAGATGTCGCTGTTGGTTATGGCCAGATGAGGAATATTTGCGCCTGATAGAGCCTCGGAAAGTTCCTCAACCTCCTTGTTTGTCCGCACAAGTACGGCCGTCCGTTCCTCAGGAGCCCGTTCGGACAATCGGCCTACAATTGCAGTTATGGTTGCCCGTTGGTCAGCACGGTCGATGCACTCTACACATTGCAGTGCATTCTCTTCGTTGGTATTGTTGACGCTGTCCGGCAGCTCATTGGGGCTCATCTTAAGAACATCCACCGCATAGTCGTTGAGCATATCGAGCATGTAGATAGGCGAGCGGTAGTTCAGGTTGAGGTGGAAAATGTGGTCGCGACACTCGTTCATGACCCTCTGCAGGCTCTCCCGTTTGGCGCCCATGAAGGAGTAGATTGACTGTCGCTCATCGCCGAGGTACACTATTGTGGCATCCGGGGAAGCCAAGAGTTCGATTATGGCAAGCTGCAGAGGGTTAAGATCCTGAACCTCATCGACCTGTATCCAGGAGTAATGGCATTTGATGAGCTTACTGCGCACGGCAGGGTTGCAGAGTGATGCGTAGGTGAAGTATAGGATATCGTCGTAATCGATGAGGTGATTGGCCCGCAGGTATTTTATGTAATCGTGGGCAAGGAGTTCGGCGCAGTAGAATTGCCGGCGCGGGGAGTGGGCGTTGAAGGGAATATTACCTTTGTGCTCACGGATGATGCATGCCTGGCCTATTACTGAACTCACTTCCCAATTCAGCAACTCCTTGCCTGCGAGCTCGCGGATAATGTCGGCCTGGTCGGTGTCGTCAAGGATGCCCGTGTCGATGGGTACCAACTGATTTTCATAGAGGAAGCGTATGCAGAAGCGATGCAGATTGCCGATGAACAGATCGGAAATTTTTTCACCGAGGGTTTGGCGCACACGGGCACGCATTTCGCGCGAAGCGCGGTTGGTGAAGGTTAGACACAGCATGTCGGCGTAAGGCACGTTGTAGTCCCGGTGAGCTTTCAGGATGCGATGGCTGAGGATTTCAGTTTTTCCGCATCCGGGAGCCGCCAGCACCAATGCTTTACCACCTGTGAAATCAATGACCGCCTGTTGCTGCGGATTCGGCCTAAACACTTGATTATTACCTTCCATATGGCAAAGGTAGGGAAAAATATTCAGAATGGCAAACATCACCTGCCAGGCCATCAGCCTGCCGCTACTCTGCTTGAACTAATCGTCAAGAA
>CAYNHP010000033.1:0-23491 GCA_964397235.1 uncultured Bacteroides sp.
GCGGACAGATGCTCGTAGGCGTGGCAGGCCGCGGCTGGTACCAGGAAGAGGGCAAAGAGGCCGTGGAAATTCTTCCCGGCACTGTGATTCACATCCCCGCCAACGTCAAGCACTGGCACGGCGCGGCGGCCGACAGCTGGTTCGCCCATCTGGCCTTCGAACTCGACGGCGAGGATACCTACAACGAGTGGCTCGAACCCGTCGACGATGCGCAGTACTCAACTTTAAAATAAGATATAAACATATGAAAAAAGCCATTTTTGGCTTGCTGATGTTGGCAACGATGTCGGCAAGCGCCAAGACACTCGTTGTCTATTACAGCTATACCAACAATGTTGAAAAAATCGTCAACACACTGAAAACCAAGATTGAATGCGACGTGATTGAGATTGAACCCGCGGAAAAGAATCTGGATTATGCGGCCAACAACTATGCAATAGGTAGCGCGCAAATCGCCGCTATCAAGGCAAATCCGGCCCAGGCTTCGTCCTATCCGGCAATCGACGCAGTCAATGTCGACCTTGACCAATATGACACCATCATCATCGGCGCACCCTTGTGGTGGAGTCAGATGGCAGCGCCGCTTCAGACCTTCCTTTTCCAGAACGGCGCCCGCCTGGCAGGGAAAAACATCGGGCTGATTGTGTCGAGCCACAGTTCGGGAACCAGCGGAGTTGAAGCTGACGCCAAACGCCTCATCCCCGCCGGACATTTCCTCCAGCCGACCCTCTGGGTGCGTTCGGCCCAGACAAGCACTTGCACTACCCTGCTCGACCAGTGGCTCAACGACATCAAATATTCCGACCTCCAGACCGGCATCTCCGCTATTGAAACCGACGCCTCCGCCACGGAAATATATACCCTCAACGGCATGCGTCTCTCCGCAGACATGGCTCTCCTTTCCCCCGGCATCTACATCCTCCGCCAAAACGGCCAAACCACCAAAGTGCGCTTGTAAACAGTCGCCTCATGGCGTCGCAGTGACGCCTGAGTTATGGTTGGGATTTATTGGGGCAAGGATTTGGGAGGTTGGGGATAAATGCTTAACTTTGCAGCAACAAAAACAAACGCTATGAAAACAGGAACTAACAGTGAAATCGTATTGCGGTTCATAACTTTAATTGACCGTGACGATGGACAGAAGTTCTATCCGTGCGTGGCGACGCATCCAGAAGAAACGCGTATGGCGTAACCGCATCAAGTACTACGCCAACCTCCGCACCACCATTATCGATGGGGTGCATGAAGGTGGAATCATCCCTTGCGACTGGAAAAAATATCGCAAAGCCCGATGGGTCCACGTGCTTAAAACCACCGCAACTCCCTGCAGTTGTTGGATGGGCTGCAACTACCCCTATAATCGCGAAGAATACAAGCGCACCACTCGCCGACTCCTCCGCGAACAGGCTGAGGATTAAACCACTCGCCCACGCAAAAAAAGCGTGGGCGAGATTCGTTCAGGGGAGTTTGACGCGGTCGTCGGCGAGAATGAGGCGTCCTTTGTCGACGGCATAGTCGAGAGCCCGGGAGATTGCTCCGTTGAGGGTTTCTGTCATGCGGTTGAAGCCGAAGAGGTTTGCAGTTGCCTTTTTAAGGGCATCGACAGGGAGGGCTCCCTGCTCTTCAACAATCTTCCGCATGGCCACGGCAAATTCCTGCGGGGGGATGTCGACTGCGTCACGGCCGGAATCAGGACGGTAGGCGGAGTAGGCGTGGGGGTCCTGGCCGGGATTCCAGAAGAAAATGAATTTGTCGCCTGTGCGCCGGAGGCCCGCCTGGCGGAAGAGGTCATCGAGGTGATGCGCGAGTCGCGGTCCGGTGCGCGAAATGCTGAATGAGCTGATAATCTTTTTGCTGAGCAGTGATTTGCTGATGGGAGCTTCCGCGGCAATGACCTTTTGGATTTTCGGAAGAATTTTATGGTCAAAGTAGCCTGAGGCGAAGTCCTCGGAAGTAAGTAATTCCTGCTCAAGGTCGGCTGAGATGTAGGGCGCTTTCGGGTCCACCTGCTCCACTACCGGAGCTTTTGGGCTGGGCGGTTTCGGAGCGTCCTTGGGTGGTGCCGGAGGCATGGTGATACGGACCGGGCGCGGACGGGCATCTTTGGCGATGCCATCGCGTGCTTTTTCGACGGCTGAGATAATGGTTGAGAAGGTTTTGTCCGGATTTTCCCACCAGTCCATGGCCCATACGTGATGGATGGACCAGCCGAGGAGGTTGAGCACGGAGTCCTGTGTGATGATACGGTCGTTGGCCATCGGTGAGGAGGCATAGCGGTCGCCGTCGCAAATGATGCCGATTATATACTTGTCGGGGTCGCGCGAGTCGACAACGCCGATATCGATTTTATAACCCGAGCTGCCGATGTTGGTTTTGACGATGTAGCCGCGGTCGGCCAACCGGGCCGCGATAGCTTCGACGAGCCGGTCGCCTGCGACGCGTGAAGTTGTATTGGTATTGGTGAAATACTCACGGCCCTTCTCGGCATATTCGAGGAATGCCTTGAGGTCGGCCACGCCGTCGGCGGAAGTACGGTTGAGGTCAATCTGGTCGGCCCGCAAGGTGGAGAAAACCATCATTTCGTAGCGTGCGCGGGACACTGCTACATTGAGTCGGCGACGGCCTCCGTCGCGGTTAAGCGGTCCGAAGTTGAGCGCGATTTTGCCGTCCTTGTCGGGTCCGTAGCCAATGGAGAACAGGATAACATCGCGTTCGTCGCCCTGAACGTTTTCGAGGTTCTTGACGAAAATGGGGTCTTCGAGTTCGAGGGATTTTGCTTCAAGGTCCGGGCGACGGCTGAAGAGGTCGTTGAGCATATCCTCGATGAGCGATTGCTGGTTGGTGTTGAATGTGACCACGCCGATGCTGCGCTTGGCGAGTTCGGGGTCGTCGAGGCGGCGTTCGATTTCTTTGATTACGGCTTCGGCCTCGGCACGGTTCTGGCGCGAACGGCCTCGGTCGTAGACGCCTTCGACGTTGACCCAACCGACCTTAGTCGAGAGGTCGTCCGGCGAGGGGAAAGTAAGCAATTTATTGTCGTAATACTTTACATTGCTGAATGTTATCAAGCTTTCATGCTTGCTGCGGTAGTGCCACAGGAGGTATTTCGAAGGCATTGACAGAGCGAGGCAATCCTCAAGGATGTTCTCCATATCCTCCTTGTCGGCGTTGTCCTCGTCGAAAGTGTTGGTGGAGAAGAAATTCGTGGGCGGCATCTGCTTGGGGTCTCCGACGACGACCACATTCTTTCCGCGGGCGATGGCTCCGACTGCCTCGCTGGTGGGCATCTGGGACGCTTCGTCGAAGATGACCAGGTCGAACGGGGCGCGTCCGGCGTCGATGTACTGTGCCACGGAAATCGGGCTCATGAGCATGCAGGGGCACATGCGTGTGAGCAGGTCGGGAATCTGGTCGAACAGGCGGCGTATGGAAGTGCCGCGACCTCCGTTGCGGATGTTGCGCTGGAGGATTCCCACCTCCGAACCCTGAGCGGCTTCTTTCTGGAGTGCCGGCAGGGATGCGGCCAGTTGGGCGTACAGCTCCTCGCGGGTGAGGCGTTCAAATTCGGAGCTGAATTGCTTGAAACGTGCAATCTTATCCTCGAAGAGGGTTGCATGGAAGGCGTTCAGTTCGGGTTCCTTGGTGAGGATGAACTCTGCGTAGGTGCGATAGAAACTCTTGTCGAAAAAAGCAGCGACACTATCGCAGGGCACACTACCCTGGCGCACGGCTGCCACAAAGTCGCCGAAGCCGTCGGCGGTGAGGGCGTCGCAGAGGCTGTTGAAAGCAACGCGGTCGTGGAGGAGGTCGAGGTTATCCAGCCAGCGCTGAGCCACTTCTTTGCGCTCTCTTACCGGCATTTGCTCGAATGATGGAGCGTCCAGAAGCCGGGCTACGATGTCGGTCTGTTCGTGGACGTTTTTACCCAGAGCGATAACCGAGTCCATCAGCTCGCCGTTGACAGTATTGAATGCGCCGACGCCGTCCTGGAGGTTCTTATTGATGGCTCTGCGCAGTTGTGCGGCTTTTGGAACATCTTTGGTGAGCTCGAGGATGGAGCGGTTGAGCTCGGCGGCGTCGGCTGTGGCTTTTGCGATAACATCCCATTCGGCATTGCCGTTGTTCCACAACGGGCCGAGGACAGTACCGAGCTTCTTACCCATTTTTTCAATCTCCTTGCTGTCGTTCTTAAACGCTTCAAGGGCATGGAAATAGGCAGGGATTTCTTCGTTGGTAAAGTCTGTTTTTCCTTTGGAGAATTGCTTGAACTGAGCTCTTACTTTACGCTGACCCAGAATCCGGAAAAGCCACCATTTGCGCGAGCTTTCCTCCCAACGTTTCTGCCAGAACTCGAAATTCCAGTTCAGAATGGCTGTGGTGAATTCATCGGTCAGGGCCGAATGGGCCTTGTCGCGTTTGGTGCCCTCCTCTACCAGGCGGTTAATCTTTTCAACGAAGGCGTCATCTACGGCCGCATTGACAACTCCGGCAGGCAATACGGAAGAATTCAGGAGGGTTTGGGCAATTTTCACCGTGGCTTTCAGCTCGTCGGTGCCCATGCTTTCGGGCTTGTACTTGAAAAGGGCAAGGAAACGGTCGGCCGCCTGGATGAATTCATGAATGTCGGCAAGGAGTTCCGGCAACTGCTTGAGCACCTCGGACTTGACGGTTGGATTGTAAACTGTCAGGTTGATTCCATCGAGGGGATGTTCGGCGGGATTGCCATACGCTAAGCATATGGCCTGGAACTGCCCTACCTTATTCTCGAGCTCGGCGCGCTCGGTGGGACTGAGATTCTTGACGGCATCGAATGGGAAAGAATAAGCGGTGCCGGCGAAAGTCGAGCCGGTGTATGCGGCGATGCAGTCGTAGAGCGAGAGACCTGCGGGATATGTGCGGTGGAGTTTGTGAACGTAACTGTTGAGGTCGCGCCGGAGAAGGTTGATCTGGCCTGCGCGAATGCTGAAATCCTCGTTGGACTTCTCACGGAGCACCTCGGTCGTGCGCTTGAGTTGCTCGAGGATATAGGATTTCTTGGTTTTGTTGGAGTGGAGTTCGAGGCAGAAAGGAGCCAGCCCGATTGATTCGAGCCTGCGTTGCACCACCTGGAGCGCGGCCATTTTTTCGGCCACGAAGAGAACTTTCTTGCCGTTGTAGAGTGCGTTGGCAATGATGTTGGTGATGGTCTGCGACTTGCCGGTGCCGGGAGGGCCGTGAAGGATGAAACTCTTGGCGGCCACAGCTTCAATGATTGCGCTGAACTGGGAGGAGTCGGCGGCAATCGGCAGCGCCACAGAGCCGGCAGGGAAAGTTTCGTCGAGGTCGGGAGTCTGTTCAGGTTCCTCTTCGATATCCAACTCCATCTTACCCGAGATGAGGCTTGCCACGATTTTGTTGCGACTGAGTTTCTCGGCATTGTTGTGGATGTCGTTCCACATGATGAACTTGTTGAAAGAGAAGTTGCCGAGGATGGCCTGCTCCTGCACGTCCCAACCGCTTTGCGACATGATGGCGCGCCGGACCACGTTGAAAATCTGCGTCACGTCGACTCCGCTTTCGTCGGTAGGCAGAGGGTCGAGTCCACCGATTGTTATGCCGAAATCCTGGCGCAGGAGTTCGAGGAGTGTGATGTTGAGAACAGTGTCCTCGTCGCGGCTACGGATTATGTAACCCTTTGAGGCCGAGCGGCGGATGATTTCGATTGGCACGAGGATTATCGGTGCGAATCGAGGACGTGTGCTCGCGGGTGTTTCGTACCATTTTAGCAGCCCGATGGCGAGATAGAGTGTGTTCGCACCGTTTTCCTCCAGCGAAAGGCGCGAGGAGCGGTAGAGGAAGGTGAGCGCACGCTGGAGCTGGGCTTCGTCGAGGTAAGAATAGAGGCGATGCTGGGAGAGTTCGCTCTTCACAAGGTCTGCCACAGGGCTGGAAGCGTTCAGGGCTTGATAGATACCCTCGCTCATGAGGGGATTATCCCAGTCGTTGGGCTTGGGGAGAACCTGGAACTCTTCGCCGGCAGCCAGGGCGTCCTCGAGGAGGTTGACGTTGGCCGAAATCAGTTGAAGGGTGTTCTTGGTGATACGCGTGTTCAGGAGGTTGTTGCGCAGTGAGAGGTCGAGGAGCTTGCGCTCCCATATGGTCTGCTTGCCGACGGCAATATGGTCAACCTCGTTGACGGTAGTTGTGGCGGATAGTTCGGAGGGTGCGTCGGAGTTGCGTTCGACGGGCTTTTCTTCTTCAATTACGAAAGAGCCGTCGCGGACTACGCGCAGAGGCAGGGGGCGAATCTGCGCATTGCGGGCGCGCTTGACGTCGACGAAGAGCACGAACTTGTCGGTGTCCACGAGCTTTTGATTGGCTGAGTCCACGGCCTGGTCGAAGGACGCGCCCGTTCCGGCATTCATGCATGTGGTTTCGACCAGCAAAATTTCGTTTATGCCTTCGGCGGTGCGCTTGGTGAGGAGCGACACATCGTCGTTGACGCTGTCGGGGAAGGATTCATCAACGAGCCAGCCTCCTGCGAAAGCGTGTCCCTGGATGATGACAAGCAGCGGGTGTATGCCGACGGCTTCGAGGCATCCGGCATAAAGGAGGGTCATGTCGAGGCATGTGCCGAGCTTGGTTCCGAGCACATCGGAGTACAGGCGGATGCGCTGGCCATAGTCCTCGAAGCTGGCCGGGATGGTGCAGTAGGCGATGGCCTTTTCAGCAATGGCCTCGTAGATGGCGGCCATCTGGAGCTTTACGCGGTTGGGATCCTTTGTCTGGTACTCGTCCATGGCCGGAGAACCGGTCCACGCCCCGAGGATGTCGGCTGCGCGCTTTATAATCGGCGCGACGTCGGGGTGGTTGGGTGTTACAAAGGAGGCGAGCATGGCAGGAAGCACTGCCAATCCGCTCCACTGGTCGAACGCCAGCGCCGTTATTTCCTCAGTTTTTGTAGCCAAAACCTCTTCTCCGCTACGCACCTCTACGTTTATGTGGCCGGAAATCCGCTCGGTGAGGTTGGATAAGTAGGACGTCGAAATATGGATAGGGACATCGACAAGCTGCGCAGAGGCCCCGGCTGCGATGTGGTCCACGTGCAGAGTGGTGCTTTGGGCAAACTCAGGGTCGAATGTGACTTCTATATCCAAGGATTCCACGTCCTGCTCTCCGGTGTTCCGCAAAAGGATTTCGCGGACAACGGGCACATGGTTCTGCTGAAGGGAAAAATTGACAACGGGAAGATGTTTAAGGCTAACCTCGACACTCATTTTTACACAGGAATTAGAACAAAAAAGATGGTCGTGAGAGCGAGGCACGGAGCCTGTCTCAGACCATCAACAAAATTAGTCAAAACCTTCGGATTTACCAAATATCCGGCCCGGTTTATGCTATTTTTGCGTTAAAAAGTTATAAGATGTTGAATTATTCTTTGGGTTGGAGTTCGGGGAGGAATTTGTCGGTGGTGACCATGTCTACTCCGAAGCCTTCGTAGAGTTCGTAGTCCTCGGGGGTGTTACAGGTCCAGACGTTGACCTTGAGGCCTGCGTCGTGGAATTTTTTCACTGCTTCGGCGTCGAAATGGGTGCGCTGGATGTCGACGTCCATGCGTTTTTCCACACACCAGTCGAAGTGGTTGGGCCAGTACTGGCCAGTGAGGAACTGGAGCTCGATGTCGGGATAATTCTCGCGGATGTATTCAAGACAGGGCTTCATGGATGTGAGGATGATAACCTGGTCGCGGACACCGTTTCGGTCGAGGAACTCGATGAGCCGGGGGATGTTGGTGAAGTCCTTGGAGTTGATTCCGGTGCTCCACTTCAGCTCGATGAGCGGGCGGGCACCGTAGGCCTTGCAGATGTCGATGTACTCCTGACCCGAGCAAAGACGCCCGTCGTACTCAACTCCGGCGCGGGTCTGATGCAGAGGTTCGGCCTGGAGGTCGGCAAGGGTTGCTTCGGCGATGGTGAGCTTACCGCCGAGGCGTTCGGTGGTTTCGTCGTGCGAGCACACAAAGAGTGTGTCGGCGGTGACGCGGAAGTCGGTTTCGAGGAAGTCGAAGCCCATTTTAGCGCCGTTCGTGAAGGATTCGGCGGAGTTTTCAAGGCCATAAAGGCTGCCGCGGTGGCCGACCATGATGGGGCTGTGCATGCTGACGAAGCGCTCGAGCTGCGGGCGCATGGCGTCGGCGAAGTGCTGGAATCCGGCGTCGGTGAAGTGGTAGTTGTCGACCGTGGCCTCGTAGTTGTCGCCCAGGATTTTCGATGCCTCGAAATAGTAGAGGTTGGGATCGGACTGGCGCATGCGGTCGTAGATAGCGCGCAGGCGCGCGTTTTTGTCGGTGAGGGTTGAGTCAACTTCCTGATTGAAGCGCATGATGGGGAACCCGGGGCTCTCTACGAGCATGATGGGCGTTGTGGGCCGCGATTCGCGCAGGATTGCCACGAAAGGTTCAAGGCGCTCTTCGAGCATGGGGGCGGTGCAGTTGGGGAGGACGTCGATGACATAGACCGACGCATCGGCCGATGCCATGAGTCGTGCGATTTCGGGGTCAAGACGTGCATTACCGCTGAAACCGAGGTTCATCACCTCGCGCTGGAGGTCGCGCTGGAGGATGTTGGTATGGGCCATGCCGGGGCGGGTTGCGCAACCGCCCTGAAGGATGCTGGTGCCGTACATGAGCACGGGTTTATCACGCTTGGGGAGGTCCACAGCGGGCAATTCAACCACGGCCGATGAGTCGACACCGATAAAGAGTGAGTCCACTCCGTCGTAGAGCGAGAGGAAGAGCATGTACTCGCGCATCTTGCCGGGCTCCATGTCCACCACGAGGGTGCTTTTGGATGACGCCGAGGCCATTGAGGGGCGCGCGCTGCTGACGGTGGTCCACGTCGAATCGTCCTGAAGCACGTAGAGGTCCAGGCCCCGGATGCCCGTCGGGGTCATATGGTTCATGGCGAACTTGTTACGGCTGTGCCACTTGGCCTGAAGACGCGGGGAGTCGCTGCGGAAACGCACCGACATGCCGGCGGAGTGGAGGCCGAGGTTCCAGAGGTCCTCGCGCACCTGACTCTTGAGCGAGTCGGGGAAGCGGCTGTATTTTTCGGCAGCATCGGGAGCGAGAGTGCCGTAGACGGGAAAATCGTCCATGTTGACGTACTTCCAATCCTGCGCATATCCGGCTGCCGCTGTTGAAAACACCAAAGCAAGAGCTATTCCTTTAAATAATTGTTTCATAGAGATTTAAAGCGGTTTGCCTCAAGCATGACTTGAAGCGCATTAAGATAAAAGAGATGGAACAGGGTTTAGCCCGGTATCCATCTCTTAGTATTTTTCAGATTGCAAGCGAGGCGCAAAGGTTGTGCATTGAAACGTCCGCGGAGCTCGCTGTTTGCGGATATTACATGTTCATGCCGCCGTCGACCTGGATAACCTGACCGGTTACATAGCTCGACATGTCGGAAGCGAGGAATGTAGCCACATCGGCGATGTCCTCAACTTTGCCGCCGCGGCGCAGAGGAATCTTCTTCTTCCACTCTTCGCGCACTTCGTCGGGGAGCTGGGCAGTCATGGCAGTTTCGATGAAGCCGGGGGCGATTGCGTTGGCGCGGATACCGCGGCTGCCGACTTCCTGGGCTATACTCTTGGCCAGAGCGATGAGGCCTGCCTTGGAGGCGGCGTAGTTGGCCTGACCGGCGTTGCCGTGAACACCTACAACGGAAGCCATGTTGATGATGGAGCCGCCGCGCTGACGCATCATGATGGGGAGCACTGCGTGGATGAAGTTGAAGGCGCTCTTGAGGTTAACGTTGATGACCGCGTCCCACTGACCTTCGGACATGCGCATCATCAGGCCGTCCTTTGTGATACCGGCATTGTTAACCAGAATGTCAATGGTGCCGAAATCCTTGTGCACTTCCTTGACAACTTCCTCAGTCTGGGCAAAGTCGGCTGCATTGGAAGCGTAGCCTTTAACTTTTACGCCATAAGAGGCAATTTCGGCCTCGGTGGCCTTACCATTTTCATCTATCACGAGGTCGGTGAACGCAATGTTGGCACCTTCCTGTGCAAAGCGCACTGCCAGGGCCTTACCGATTCCTCGGGCGGCGCCTGTGATCAGCGCTGTTTTTCCTTCAAGTAGTTTCATTATGGTTGGTATTTAACTGAGTGCAAAATTAGTTATTATTTTTCAGTCTGCCAAAAAAACCTTAACTTTGCCTCATCAAACCGATACAGCCATGGCACTCACCTTTTATTATATCTACTTTTTCCTGATAGCCTGTCCTCTGCTGGTGGTAGCAACCACCCTTGCAGCCCTCACAACCATCATCGGCAGCGCCCTGGGCATGCCACGCTCCATGGGTTACTGGCCCGGGCACATCTGGGCGCGCATTTTCTGCACGCTGTCGCTGGTGCGTGTGCAGGTGAAAGGGCGCGAGAATATAAGCAAGAAAACCTCCTACGTGTTTGTGGCCAACCACCAGGGTGCCTACGATATTTTCGCCATCTACGGCTATCTATGCCACAACTTCCGCTGGATGATGAAGAAGTCGCTCGAGAAGATTCCTCTGGTGGGCTACAGCTGCAAGGTTTCGGGTCATATTTTCGTGGACAACTCGCGTCCGTCGGCTGTGAAAGCCACGATGGAGACAGCCGAGAAGCGCCTGGCCGGAGGCATGAGCGTGGTGGTGTTCCCCGAGGGGGCGCGTACTCTGGACGGGCGCATGCACAAGTTCCGCCGCGGGGCCTATACGCTGGCCATCGAGTTCGGTCTGCCGGTAGTGCCCATAACAATCGATGGTGCTTACAACGTGATGCGACGCACGGCCAAACTCCCCCGCCCCGGCAAGATTGTGCTGACCATCCACAAGCCCATTCTGCCGCCCGAAGGCGGGCGCCATGAGCTAAACGAGCTGATGGACCGCACCTTCACCGCCATTGCCTCCGCCCTCCCCGAGGCCAACAAGCCGCTGGAAAACGTGGCTCCGAGCATGTAGAGGAAAAAGGAGCTCGGGAGTGAACTTTCGAGGATGGCGATTGTTTAAAATCTATAATTAATTGTCATCCTTATGAAATACTCCATCAAAAGTCTCTTTGCTTTCGCCGGAATAGCCGGCATGACCCTGCTTTCTTCCTGCGACAAGACAGAAAATATATCCGGCCAGTGGCAAGGCAACCCCACTCGCCTGGAACTGCCCGGCGTGGCCAACGCCATGTCGACCACGATGCTCGATTTCTCACCCAACTCCGACAACCGTTCGGGGCATGTCAACATCTCGTCAGTAATCGAGGTTGAGCAAGCGCTGCCCGGCAGTCCTGAAAATAATTTCGCGGAACCCTACGCAGTGTCGATAGCCGCTACGGCGAGCGCCGATGCCACTTATGTGTTCGAGGACGGCGATGACGACGACATCATCCTCACCTTCATGCCCTCGACCTTCAACATCAATGTCGACCCCGACGGTGTGACCTTCGACCGCAAAATTCTCTCCGGCACCATGCAGCCCGATGTTGATTCGCTCACCGAGGCTATGGCTACCCAGATGAAGAGCATCATCACCAAGGCCGTGCACGACGATTATGCAAAATATCAGAAAATCGAAGACATCAAGGTTCACCATGGCGACATGATGAGTTGCGAAATCAACGACCGCGACCATACCTTCCGCAAGGTGAACTGAGCTAACACCCAAAACGGCTTCCCAAAGCGGAAGTCGGCTTTTCTTACACATAGTTTTTATAAAGAATCGGCCTCGTGCCGATTTTTTTGTGTGCGAATGTGTAATAAATGGCGGGAACGGGCGTCATATAGATGTATGGCAAAGCCCGATGTAGACAAAGAGAGGGAATTCCTCGCGTTGGCCGACTCCTGCAAGGAGGTTGTGGCCAAGGTGTGCTACATGTATGCCACGCCCCAGGCGCCGTTCGACGACCTCTATCAGGAGGTGATGATAAACCTCTGGCAAGGGATGTCGAGTTTTCGCGGAGAAGCCAAGATGAGCACGTGGATCTACCGCATGGCGCTTAATACGTGCATCTCCTGGCACCGCGCCAACCGCAAACACGGCAACAATGTCAGCATCGAGGATGTTCCCATCGACGCCCCCGACACAACCGACGGCTCGCAACGCCTCGAAGACTATATGCGTCTGAAGGTGCTCATCGACCATCTCAACCCCATCGACAAAGCTTTGATTACCTTGTGGTTAGACGACAAGCCATACAACGAAATAGCTGTCATTATGGGTATTTCGCAGACAAATGTGGGCATACGCATCCACCGAATTAAAGAAAAACTCCAGAAACTCGCCTCCGACCAATGAATATAGATGATTTAAGAACCCAATGGAACAGCCTCTCGGTGCGTGTTGACCGCCTCGAGCAGGAGAACCGCCGCCTGGCTGCGGAGCTCGCTACCGGGCGCGCGACCACTGCCCAGCAACGCCTTTCGTCGCGCTACATCAAGCACGGCCTGATGGGCTTATTGCTGCCGCTCCTTGCGCCGATGATTGTCTATGTTCTGGAGATGCCGGTGTGGGTAGCCGTGCTCTACGCCATCTTCGGCCTCATCTGCATGACTACAGACTTTGCTTTCTCGCAATATATCAAGCGCACCAATTTTGCAGTGATGCCGGTGGTGGTGAGTCTGGAGAATATGCTGAACATCAAGAAGCGCCAACGCCAAATCCAATTAGTGTTCATCATCCTCGGACTCCTTTTCCTCGGCCTGGCCTTCTTCCCCGCGATGGCAGACCGGCCGCCGCTGCTGATCGGGGGCTTGGTGGGCCTGGTGTTCGGCCTGTTCATAGGACTGCGTGAGTACCGCCAGAAAGTGAAACTTATCAACGAGGTGCTGAGTCAGTTGCGCGAGTCAATAAACCCACATATCGACGGGCCGGTGAACGACCTTTAACACCCGAGCACGCGGAGGAGGTCGGGGAAGCGGTCGATTACGACGTCGGCCCCGGCATTGATGAGTGCCTCGCGGTCGGAATTTCCATAGCTCACACCCACGGTAAAGCACCCTGCTCCGCTACCCATAGAAATATCCACAGGCATGTCGCCCACCACAGCGGTGGCTTCGGGGCCAGCTCCGAGCGCATGCAGGGTGTGGAGCACGGGTTCTGGATCGGGTTTATGCTTAGGCACATCATCGCATCCCAGAATGAGGCTGAAATAATGGTCGATATCGGTTGCATGGCAAAACTCCACGAGAGTTGGACGCGACCGCGATGAAGCAATGGACATCTTCACGCCCATTGCGGCAATGTGCGCGAGGGTTTCTTTCACACCGGGATAGAGCTCCGGCAAGAATTCCTGCTGATGCTCGGCGTAGATTCGGCGGTAAGTAGCCACACAATGGTCCAGCCCGGAGTCGTTGAGTGTCGGGAATAGTGAGCGAAAGCCCTCTTTCAACGGCAACCCAATTGTTGCCCGGCATTGTTCATCGGTGCGGGAAGGCAGGTGTAATTCACTGAGGGTCAGTGCATATGTTTTCAGAATCGACGTGGTTGTGTCCGCGAGGGTCCCGTCGAAGTCGAAAATAATCAATTCAGGTATCATAGTAATTTTTTTGCAAAGTTAATCAATAAAGGTTTTGCCAGCAAGGTTTTAACGGCTGTCTTGTTTCTTTTTGGTTAGGCAAACGAATTTTTCCATAGTAAAGAATTAATTTCTCATAGTTAAGATTAGATGTTTGATTAAGCCCTCTCAGCCCGACCTGAGTTTCCTATGCAAAGATACTCAATTCGTGAGCCGAATCCAAATTTCCGACCCAAAAGTTATCTACATTCTGGCCAGTTGTGGACGTGATTTTGCGATGAGGGGGCCGGGGGTGCCCGCTTGATTTATCGAGATTAATCTCGGTTAATCTTGATTAATCCCGAAAAAACCTGCGGGGAAGTCCCGGCTACGCTGCGGTGCGCCCAGGGCTACCCACAACGGCGCCTCTCCGATAAACCCCCGCTCCGCTGCGCTACACCCGGGGATAATCACAACGATGCCCCTCCGGGGCTGGCGTTGAGGGCGATTGTGGTGGGCGGTTCCATAGGTTTTCGGTGGGTGTGAGAGGGCCGTGGGAGAGATTGTACGGGGATGTTGTGCAATAAAACGGGAGATTTCGCGTTTATAGTTTGATATGATTGGAAAGCGAAATTTCTTCTTATTGTTACTCGGGCTGATTGCAGTGGTTGGCACGGGCTTCAGCGCGAACGCCCGCACCTTCAACGACAAGTTGCTCAACCGCCCCTACGCCGACCAGCGTCCGTGGCATCTGGGCTTCTCCGTGGGCATTTTTGCCTCCGACCTTATGTTTACCCACAACGGCCTGGTGACTGAAGCGGGCGAACAATGGCGCCTGGAGCAGCCGAACTATCAGCCCGGCTTCTGCGTCAATGGCCTGTTCAACCTACGACTGAACGACTACTTCTCGGTGCGCTTCACCCCGGGGATGTACTTCGGGAGCCGCGACATCAGCATGCGCGACATCAACAGCGACGCCACCGAGCGCCAGAATATAAAGTCGACCTACGTGGTAGTGCCGGTGGACATCAAGTACTCGGCCATGCGCTGGCGCAATGCCCGCCCCTACCTTGTGGCAGGCGTGCTTCCGGCCTTCGATGTTTCCAAGAAACGCTCTGACATCCTGCAGCTTAAGAGCACCGACATCATGCTCTCAGTGGGCTTCGGATTCGACTTTTATCTGCCTTACTTCAAGCTGTCGCCGGAGGTGAAATTCTGCTTCGGGCTCAGCGATGTGCTCCAGCACAACCGCCCCGACCTGGCCGATGACCCGAACAAGTTCAAGTTCACCGAGTCCATATCCAAGGCCGTTTCCAAAATGATTGTTGTCACTTTCTATTTCGAATAGCAGATGAGGAGGGTCCGAATATTATACTTTATAGTCGCCTTAGTGGTGGCCTGCCTGCGTGTTGACGCACAGACCGATACGCGGCTGACGCAGTACTGGGAAGTGCCGTCGTTCTACAACCCGGCCTCTACCGGGCTGACCGACTTCATCCGCATCCGCGCCGGCGCCCGGTTGCAATGGCTGGGCATCGACAACGCCCCGCGCAACTTCATCGGCCTGGCCGATATGCCGGTGAAAATCGGTTCGAAAAGAATCGGCGTAGGCCTGCTCATTAACCAGCAGACCGCCGGCCTATACCACACGCTGAACATCGGGGCGCAGGTGTCCTACAAGTTCCGCAAACTTGGCGGACAGTGGAGCGTGGGCATCCAGGGAGGGCTCTACGACCAGTCGTTCAAAGGGTCGGAGGTTTATATTCCTGACGAGGACGATTACCACCAGAGCACCGACCCCGGCATCCCCATGAGCGATATCCACGGTTCGGCGCTGGACCTCGCCGCCGGTATTCGTTACGACCACAAGTGGTTCAATGCAGCAATTTCGTGCACTCACCTCACCTCCCCCACCATAACCATGAACCTGGCCAACTCGGAGGGCGGGTCGGAAACATCTTCCACTCAGAAATACCAGTTTCAGGCCAAGCGCACGTTCTATTTTATCGGTCAGGGCAATATTCCGATAAATAATACGTTATTTGATATATTACCTTCAGTTCTTGTACGGACGGATTTGGATTTCACCACCGCCGAAATCACCGCCAGAGCACGCTACCGCAAGTTTCTGTCGTTCGGCGTGGGATATGCGTGGAACGAAGGGGTGTCGGTCAACATCGGCGCGGAGATAAAGAATTTCTATATCGGTTACGCCTACGAGTACCCCACCTCAGCCATCCGCAGCGCATCCTCAGGAACCCACGAGCTCTTTGTAGGCTACAGCCTCAAGCTCGACCTCTCCGACAAGAACAAGCATCGCCACAAGAGCGTACGCATTTTATAACAAGCACTTCGATACACCAGATATGAAAATGAACACAAGCAACATAGTCCTCTCTTCCCTGGCCGCCATGACGCTGGCCTCGTGCGCTGTAGGCTCCGGCCGTTCGGCCGGCGGCGAGGTTACCGGTGTGAGCGGTACTTCGTGGACCGAACCCACTCCCTACGGCATGGTCCTGGTGGACCGCGGCTCCATGAAGGTAGGACCCGGCAAGGCTGACTCGCTGTGGAATATCGAGGCTTCGGCCCGCGGTATTTCCGTGGATGGTTTTTGGATGGACGAAACCGAGATTACGAACGGCAAATACAAGCAGTTCGTCTACTGGGTGCGCGACTCCATTATCCGTGAACGTCTGGCCGACCCTGCCTACGGAGGCAACGAGGACTTCAAAATCGAAGAGGACAAGGAAGGAAATCCTGTCACTCCTCACCTGAACTGGAACAAGCCCATTCCCTGGCGTAACCCCAACGAGGACGAGCTTCGTGCCATCGAGAGCGTGTACCGAACCAACCCCATCACCGGCGTACGCGAACTCGACGGCTCCCAGCTGAACTACCGCTACGAGGTTTACAACCAGACCGAGGCCGTGCGGCGCAAGAATCGTCTGGACCCCAAACGTCGCGAGTATAACACCGACAAGCCCGTGCCTACGGCTACGCCAGTCATTTCCAAGGACACTGCCTATATCAACGACGAGGGCGAAATCATCCGCCAGACCATCACCCGCGGTCTCACCGGCGACTACGACTTCCTCAACACCTATATAGTTAATGTGTACCCGGACACTACGGCTTGGGTCAACGACTTCGAGAACGCTTACAACGAGCCCTATGTGCGCATGTACTTTGCACACGGCGGTTACAACGAGTACCCCGTTGTGGGCGTGAGCTGGGAGCAGGCCAATGCCTTCGCCAACTGGCGCACCGACTTCCTGCGCCGCTCCCTTGGTAAAGAAGGTATCTACATCGAGCCCTACCGCCTGCCCACCGAGGCCGAATGGGAATATGCAGCCCGCGCAGGCGTGGACGAGAATATGTACCCCTGGGACGGCGACCTGACCATGAGCGACGACAAGGGATGCTTCTATGCCAACTTCAAGCCAATGGAAGGAAATTATGTCAAGGACGGCCATGTAATCACCTCGCGTGTAGGCACTTATGCGCCGAACGACTTCGGTCTCTACGACATGGCCGGTAATGTGAGCGAATGGACATCCACAGCCTTCACTGAAAGCGTGGGCAAGCTCACCAACGACCTCAACCCCGAGTACCGCTACGACGCGGCCATCGAGGACCCCTACAAGATGAAGCGCAAAATCATCCGCGGCGGTTCGTGGAAGGACGTGGCCCACAATGTTCGCTCCGACCTGCGCATGTGGGAGTATCAGAACGAGCAGCGCTCCTACATCGGTTTCCGTTGCGTCCGCTCCCAGATTGGCTTCGCAAAGGGTACGAAGCAGAAAACCAAACGATAATACGCTCATTCCTATAATATTACACAAACATGGGAAAAGTACAAAGATATAAAAACGTGATAAGCCGCTTCATCAGCAGCGAAGACGGCCAGCGTTTCTTCAACTTCGCATATTCCATCGGCGCCGCCATCGTAATCTGGGGTGCACTGTTCAAGATTCTCCACCTCCCAGGCGGCAACGCGCTGCTCTCCATCGGTATGGGCACGGAAGTGCTGATGTTCGTCCTGACTGCCTTTGACCGTCCGCCCAAGGAATATGACTGGTCCAAAGTCTATCCCCAGCTGGACCATGATTCCGAGAATGACGACGAACAGGCTGCTCCAGCCCACGCCGCAAACACTCAGGGCGGAGGCGGAACCATCGTTGTGGGCTCTGTGGGTAATGCGATGCCCGTTCATGGCGCGCCTATGTCCTCTCCGAGCTTCGAAGCCGCCGACCCCAACGACCTGGGGGCCGTGACCACCGCTTATCTCAACCAGATGGCTTCCGTTACGGCCGACATGCGTCGCCTGCAGGAAACCACCGCGGCCCTGAACCAGGTGTCGGAAGTGATGCTGGACAGCTACAAGGCCATCACCGAGAACTCCGAAACCATTTCGCGCAGCTCCACGGGCTATGTGGAGCAGATGGAAGCGCTCAACCGCAACATCGCCGGCCTCAACACCATCTACGAACTTCAGCTCAAGAGCGTGTCGTCGCAGATTGATGCCATTGACCGCGTGAACCGCGGCATCAAGGACATCCGGGATATGTACGAAAAGAGCGCCTCGCAAAGCGCCCGCTACTGCGAAGAGGCCGAGAAGATGGCCCGCTACATGCAGCAACTCAATGCCGTGTACGAGAAGATGCTCGTGGCCATGACGGCAAATAACAAACTCTAATTCTCCTCCTTATATTATATGGGATCCAATTCAAACCGTCTTTCCCCGCGTCAGAAGATGATAAACCTGATGTATATCGTCCTGACGGCCATGCTTGCACTGAACGTGTCCAGCGACGTGCTGGACGGGTTCACCCAGGTGCACGAGGGTTTGAAGCGCTCCAACTCCAACGTAGACCAGCGCAATAACGCCGTGCTGGAACAGCTTCAGGCCTTCGCCGACCAGAACCCCGACAAGGGTGGTATGTGGCTCGCGAAGGCACGTGAGGTCCGCGCCAACACCGACGGTCTCTACTCGCTCATCGACTCCCTCAAGACCGCCATCGTTCAGCAGGCCGACGGCGCCAAGGGCGACCCGGAGAACATCCAGAACCGCGACGACCTCGAAAGTGCCGCCGTGATCATGCTCGCCCCCGGCACACTGCGCGGCGAGCAGCTGCGCCACCGAATCGACGACTACCGCAACTATGTCATAACCCATATCCCCGATTCGGCCCAGGCACGCACCATCTCCGAGGCCCTCTCCACTGAAAGCACCACCGCCAAGGGGACGCTCGCGCCGCAGTCGTGGGAGGAGAGCCGCTTCGACCAGCAGCCCGTGGTTGCAGCAATCACGCTGCTTACGAAGCTGCAGAACGATATTCTCTACGCTGAAGGTGAGGTGCTTTCGTCGTTGCTTTCGCAGGTAGATGCGGGCGACGTCCGCGTGAACGAACTCAACGCCTACGTAATCCCGCAGTCGCGCACGGTGATGCGTGGCGGGAAATATTCGGCCAACATCGTCCTTGCCGCTGTCGATACGACCCAACGTCCGCAAATCTACATCGAAGGCAAGCCCCTTGAGGCAGGTTCTTCACTATATGAACTCAACACCGGGGCCTCCGGCAACTTCACCTACAACGGCTACCTCGAAGTGATGCACGGCGACGGCACCTCCACCCGCCACGACTTCACCGACTCATACACCGTCATCGAACCGATGGCCACCGTCTCGGCCTCGATGATGAATGTGCTGTACGCAGGTATCAACAACCCCGTGGGCATTTCAGTGCCGGGCGTTCCGATGAACGATATTTCGGCGACGATGACCAACGGCACCCTGACGCGCAGCGGCGACCATTGGATTGCACGACCGACAACCGTCGGCACCGATGCCACCATAACCGTCACCGCCAACATGAGCGGGCGACCCGTCCAGGTTGCTCAGACTAAGTTCCGCGTACGCAAGCTGCCCGACCCGACGCCGTTCATCGCCTTCAAGGACGCGGCAGGGAACACCGACCACTACCGTGGCGGAAAACCCTTCCAGAAAGCACTGCTCCTGAACTCGCCCGGCCTTGAAGCAGCCATCGACGACGGCCTGCTGGACACACCCTTCGAGGTGCTCGGCTTCGAAACCGTCTTCTTCGACTCCGCCGGCAACGCCCTGCCCGAAGTCAGCGACGGCCCCCGGTTCTCCGCCCGCCAGAAGCAGCAGTTCCAGCGTCTGAACCGCGGCAAACGTTTCTACATTTCCCGCATCCGCGCCAAAGGACCCGACGGCCTCACGCGCGACCTCTCACCTATGGAAGTAATCATCAACTAAGCTCATTCTACATCCATGTTCAAATATATCAAAGCCTTACTCCCGGCAACCCTCATCTTCACCTCGGCCCTGACCGCACTCGCGCAGGATAACAGCGAAACGAGCGTGGTGCGCCGCAGCGCCCGCGCCGACCGCAACGCCCCCGCCCGCCAGGACGGCTCGATGGTGACCGAACGCATGCAGGCATTCTACTCCGAGGACAATTCCTCCATCACCGACGCCGACCGCCAGTGGATGCGCGTGATATACCGAGCCATCGACCTTGACAAGGATAAGAACGCAGCGCTTTACTTCCCCGAAGAACCCATCGACGGCCAGGAGAACCTCTTCCGCATAATCCTCCGGTTGCTGGCGTCGAACACCATACCGGCTTACGAGTATCTCGACGGCCGCGAAATCTTCACGGACGAATATCGCGTGAAGGTCGGCGACGTGCTGGACCGCTTCTATATCCCCTACTCCCCTGCCAAGGGTTCGACGGAGAAGAATCCAAAGTACGAGATCGACAAGAACGATGTGCCCACCAACGAAGTGCTTTCCTACTACGTAGTTGAAAAGTGGGAATATGACACCCGCAATAACCGCCTTGTACCTACAGTAGAAGCCATTTGTCCGGTGCTTCACCGCTCGGGCGACTTCGGCGGCGAGCCGCTCAAATACCCCATGTTCTGGGTTAAGTTCAACGACCTCCGCCCCTACCTGGCCGCTCAAACCATCTTCGTGGACGACAATAACAACCTGCCCACGTGCACCTACGACGACTTCTTCACCCTGACCATGTACGATGGTGACATCTACAAGACGCGCAACCTGAAGAACAAGTCGATGGTACAGATGTACTCCGACCCCGACGACCTCAAGCGTGCGCAGGACAGCATCCAGACCAGCCTGGACAACTTCGAGAAGAAACTGTGGGTGCCCAGCCGCGAAGAAGTCATCGCTGCCCGCGAGGCACGTGAGAACGGGGGCGAAGGTTCAGAGGTGAGCGAATCCACCCAGCAGACCTCCAAGACGCGAGCCACCAAGCGCTCGTCCAAGTCCACCTCCAAGAAGGAGAAAGTCGCCAAACCCAAGTCTTCCTCTTCCTCCTCCGGCAACGCCGTCCGCTCCGTCCGCCGCCGCAAGTAACCCATTGATTACGATATTGATCGGGATTAGTCATGAATAATACGACTAATCCCGATTCTTCATCGTCATCCTGTCAAAAGAATATACCTCTGCAACCATAATTATTAAAATATTATAATTATTTCTATCAGGACTTGCTTTTTCGGGGATGATATGTTATCTTTGTATTATAGAAATTTCTATTGTGATTCAAGATAACGACATTAACACAGATTCCATGAACAAGAACCTCCTCACGGCGGCCATGACGGCAGCCTTCGGCTTCTGCGTGCCCCTGCTTCATGCCGCCGAGCCCGACTACAACTCCTGGCCTACCTACTCGGGCGAAGACCTCGAATTGATGGTCGACCAGGCCGGGACTCACTTCACCCTCTGGTCGCCCCAGGCTGAGGCCGTGAAGCTCAACATCTACGACCACGACCGCAACACCGCCCCCATCGAAACACTCGCCATGACCAAAAGCGACAACGGCACATGGCGCGTGACTGTGCCCGAGAAGCTCTACGGCAAGTTCTACACCTTCCAGGTGACGGTCGACGGCCGCGAACTGGCCGAGACTCCTGGTGTATGGGCCAAAGCTGTCGGCACCAACGGTCAGCGCGCCGCAGTAATCGACTTCTCCCTCACCGACCCCGAAGGTTGGGCACAGGACAAGGGTCCGGAAGTGAAATCCATCACCGACGTGGTGCTCTATGAGATGCACCACCGCGACTTCTCCATTGACCCCTCGTCTGGCATCGCGCACAAAGGCAAGTTCCTGGCTCTCACCGAACCGGGCACTACCAACAGCTACGGCGAATCCACCGGCATCGACCACCTGAAAGAACTTGGCGTGACCCACGTCCACATACTCCCCTCCTACGACTACAACTCTGTCGACGAGGCCAATCTACCCGCAAATCAGTACAACTGGGGTTATGACCCGTTCAACTATAACGCCCCCGAAGGTTCTTACTCCACCGACCCGGCCAACCCCGCCACCCGCGTCAAGGAGATGAAGGAAATGATCAAGGCGCTTCACGACGCAGGCATCGGAGTGGTCATGGACGTTGTCTATAACCACACGGCCAACAACGACGACTCCAACTTCAGCCTCACCGCTCCCGGCTACTACTATCGTCACCGCTCCGACGGCTCCTACTCCGACGCCTCCGGCTGCGGCAACGAAACGGCGTCCGAGCGTCAACAGATGAGCGACTACATCGTGAATTCGGTTAAATATTGGGCCGACGAATACCACATAGACGGCTTCCGCTTCGACCTCATGGCCATCCATGACACCGAGACCATGAACCGAGTGGCTTCAGAACTGAAAAAAATCAACCCCTCTATCTTCGTCTATGGTGAAGGGTGGACCGCAGGCGACTCTCCCCTGCCCGTTGAACGCCGTGCGCTCAAGGAGAATGTTGCAAAGATGGAAGGCATCGCCGTGTTCTCCGACGATATTCGCGATGCGGTCAAGGGTCACTACAGCGATGCAGCCGGTCGCGGGTTCGTAACCAACGCTCCCGGCAACGAGGAGACGGTAAAAATCGGCATCGTGGCTTCCACTGCACATCCGCAGGTTGATTACTCCAAGGGTAACAACTCCAAATTTGCCTACGCCACCTCGCCGCAGCAAATCATCAACTACGTGAGCTGTCACGACGACCTTTCGCTCACCGATAAGCTCGCCAAGTCAATGCCCGGCAGCACCGAGGCCGACCGTCAGCGCGCAGCTCGCCTGGCACAGACTATCGTCTTCACATCCCAGGGAACGCCGTTCATGTTCACCGGCGAAGAAGTGTTCCGCGATAAGAAAGGTGTTCACAATTCCTACAAGTCGCCCGACAGCATCAACGCAATAAATTGGGACCTCAAGCACAAAAATGCCGAACAGTTCAATTATTATAAAGAACTCATCCGCCTGCGCAAGGAGCATCCCGCTTTCCGTATGACCACCGCCGACGAAATCGCCAAGAACATCGTCTTTGACAAGGTAACCACTCCAAACGTTATCTCTTATTCGATTAAAAATAACGCTAACGGCGACGAGTACAAGGAAATCAAGCTCGTGTTTAACGGCTCCGACGCACCCTTCGTGGCCAAAATTCCCAAAGGCGACTGGACAGTCATTGCACGCGACGGCCAAATCAATGCCTCCGGCCTCGGCACTTCCAAAGGCGGCTCAGTAGTTGTCGAACCCACCTCGGCCCTCATCCTCGCCCGCACAAAGTAAAACCATCCTCCCCACCACACAACGGGTGCGCCAATTCCCGGCGCACCCGTTGATTATTTTCGACTTCAGGAAAAGTAAACTTTCGCTCTTGCAAACGGGTTATATAATAAAAAGCAGTTATGACAACAATTTTACTTTGGGTAGGAATTGCCATTATCGTGATTGGATGGTTGGTGTTGACAACTTATGCCATTCGCCAGCTGAAGGCACAGAAACAGTATGCCCGGATGCCTCAGAAGTGGGATGAAGTGAAGCACGACCTGATGAAGAAGCGAATGTACGGACGCCTTATCATCGGCGCCGGCATCATCGTCCTCCTCCTCACCCTCCTTCTCAGCTGATTTTTCCTTTGGGCAAAA
>CAYNHP010000034.1:0-23468 GCA_964397235.1 uncultured Bacteroides sp.
CCTCGCTCAGGCGGATGTTGCGCGGGATAACGGTGTCGAACACCATGTCGCCGAAATGACCCTTGAGCTCCTCGTATATCTGGTTGGCCAGGCGCAGGCGTGCGTCGTACATCGTGAGCAGGAAGCCCTCGATTTGCAGGCCCGTGTTGAGGCGCGACTTGATGATGCGGATGGTGTTCAGCAGCTTGCTGATACCCTCCAGAGCGAAATATTCCGCCTGCACGGGGATAATCACAGAGTCGGCGGCTGTCAGGGCGTTCACGGTGATGAGGCCCAGAGACGGGGAGCAGTCGATGAGTATATAGTCGTATTGCTCCTTGACGGGCGCCAGCAGGTGTTCGAGCACCCGTTCGCGGTCGGGCTTGGAGATGAGTTCGATTTCTGCCCCGGCCAGGTCGATGCGGGAGCCGATGAGGAAGAGGTTTTCCATGCACGTGGCCACTTCCGAGCCGGCCAGCGGATATCCGTCGACCATACATTCATATATAGAGGAGGTCATCGTGCGCGGGTCGATGCCGTAGCCCGAGGTTGCGTTGGCCTGCGGGTCGGCGTCGATAATGAGCACCTTCTTGCCCTCGGCGGCCAGGGACGCCGCCAGGTTGATAGTGGTAGTAGTCTTGCCCACGCCTCCCTTTTGGTTGGCAATGGCTATGATTTTTCCCATTTTGTGTCGTTTGTGAGAGATGATGTGCAAAGTAACAAAATTTCCGTGAAACAACAAAACAATGTTCCACGAAATGTAGATATGTTGATAAATTCGACCCCGTTGCGCAGTCGGAAAGCATCTTGATTAATCCCGATTAATCCCGATTAATCTCGATAAATCAGGCAGGGCGGTGGCGCTCGGTGGGGTTTTTGGGTTTGGATTTGGTGATGTGGACATTTTTTGATAATTTTGCACGTCTAATCGGCCATATGGCCGGAAATTGAGAAAAATGGAAATAATCCGAACAATCGAAGGTCTTCGCAAGGCTGTAGCTGCGGCCAAGGCTGAGGGTAAGTCGGTAGGGTTGGTGCCCACCATGGGTGCGCTCCATGCCGGCCACCGCTCGCTGGTGGAACGTGCACGGCGCGAGAACGATGTGGTGGTGGTGAGCGTCTTCGTAAATCCCACCCAGTTCAATAATCCCGACGACCTCCGTACATATCCCCGCACCGAACAAGCCGACGCTGCGATGCTCGAGGCCTGCGGCGTGGACTTCGCCTTCATTCCCACGGCGGAGGAAATCTACCCCGAGCCGGACACCCGCGTGTTCGACCTCGGGCCCGTGGCCGAAGTTATGGAAGGGGCAATGCGCCCGGGCCATTTCAACGGCGTGGCTCAGATAGTGAGCAAGCTTTTCGACATGGTGCAGCCTACCCGTGCTTACTTCGGTGAGAAAGACTTCCAGCAGATTGCTGTCATCAAGAAGATGGTGGATCTGGAAGGCTTCAAGTTGGACATCGTTCCTTGCCCTATCGTGCGCGAAGCCGACGGCCTGGCGCTGAGCTCCCGCAACGTGCGCCTCACTCCCGAGGGCCGCGAGGTGGCACCGAAGATTCATGAAATCCTGCTCGCCAGCCGCGACCTCAAGGATGCCGGTATGGAGCCCGGCCAGGTGGCTGAACGAACTGCAGCCGCCATCAACGAAGTTGATGGCCTGGAGGTGGAATACTACGCCATTGTTGACGCCCTTACCATGCAACCCATCGAACGCTGGACCGACGCCGGCCCCGAAGGCGCCGTAGGATGCGTGACCGTCTACTGCGGCGACGTGCGCCTCATTGATAATATAAGGTATTAATTGGTGATTGGCCTAACCCCTAAAGCCTAAAGCCTACCGCCTAAAACCTAAACATAAATATGTTCATAGAAGTACTCCAGTCCAAGATTCACCGCGTCACGGTTACGGAAGCGCGTTTGGACTATATAGGAAGCATCACCATCGACGAGGACCTGCTCGATGCCGCGGGCATAATCCCTGGCCAGCGCGTGTTCATCGTCGACAACAATAACGGCTCGCGCCTCGACACCTATGCCATCGCCGGCGAACGTGGCTCGGGCGTAATCTGTCTCAACGGCGCCGCAGCACGCATGGTGCAGCCAGGCGACATCGTCATCATCATGGCCTACGCCACCATGACCCCGGAGGAAGCACGCACCTTCAAGCCGAAAGTCATCTTCCCCGACACAAATACAAATAAGATTACCGTTTCGTAAACAGGCGCGGATTAGTTTAAGAGATTAGAGATTAGGAGATGAAGAGATTAGAGATTAGGAGATTAGGAGATTAGGAGATTAATCACCACCTAACGTCTAAAACCTAACACCTAACACCTCAAACCTAAAGCCTCAAACCTAAAACCTCAAGCTTAACTCCCGCCTAATTAAGAATAAAGACCAATGTTTGAGAACCTCAGCGAGCGCCTTGAGCGCAGTTTCAAGCTCCTCAAAGGGCAAGGACGAATCACCGAAATCAATGTAGCCGCCACCCTGAAGGATGTGCGCCGTGCGCTCATCGAGGCCGACGTGAGCTACAATGTCGCAAAACCGTTTGTCGACAATGTAAAGAAAAAGGCCATGGGCCAGAACGTGCTCACCGCCATCAAACCCTCGGAGCTGATGGTGAAGATTGTGCACGACGAGCTGGCTCAGCTCATGGGTGGCACCGCCTCTTCGGTGAGCCTCGAGGGCAAACCGGCCATCATCCTTATGTCAGGTCTGCAGGGCTCCGGTAAGACTACCTTCTCGGGCAAGCTGGCCAAGAAATTCAAGAATGAGAAGAACCTGCGTCCGCTGCTGGTGGCTTGCGACGTCTACCGTCCTGCGGCCATCGACCAGCTGAAGGTCCTGGCAGAATCCATAGGCGTGGACGTATACACCGAAGAGGGCGTGAAGGACCCCGTCGCCATCGCTAAGAACGCCGTCGAATATGCCCGCAAGGGGGGCTACGACCTCGTCATCGTCGACACCGCGGGACGTCTGGCCGTCGACGAGGAGATGATGGACGAAATCGAGGCTATCAAAAATGCCATCAACCCCGGCGAAATCCTCTTCGTAGTCGACTCAATGACCGGCCAGGATGCCGTCAACACTGCCAAGGCATTCAACGACCGCCTCGACTTCTCCGGCGTGATCCTTACCAAACTCGACGGCGACACCCGCGGTGGTGCGGCAATCTCCATCCGCAGCGTCGTGGATAAACCCATCAAGTTCGTGGGCACGGGCGAAACCCTCGACGGCATCGACGTGTTCCACCCCGACCGCATGGCCGACCGCATTCTGGGCATGGGCGACATCGTGTCGCTGGTTGAACGCGCCCAACAGCAGTTCGACGAAGAGGAGGCCCGCAAGCTCGAAGCCAAACTGCGCAAGAACCAGTTCACCTTCACCGACTTCCTCAAGCAGATAAACCAGATTAAGAAGATGGGCAACATCAAGGACCTGGCTGCGATGATTCCCGGTATGGGCAAGGCCATCAAGGATGTTGACATCGACAACAATGCCTTCAAGAGCATTGAGGCAATCATCATGAGTATGACGCCTTACGAGCGCGAACATCCCGACGTGCTTCGCGGCACCCGTATCGAACGCATCGCCAAGGGTTCAGGCACTTCCCGCCAGGAGGTGACCAAGCTGCTGAAGCAGTTCGACCAGATTCGGAAAATGATGAAAGCCGTTACCAACATGGGCACCAATCCCGCACGCATGAAGGCTCAGCTTCAGCAGGCGCAGATGATGGCCCGCAGACGCAGATAATATGGAGATAATCGACGGAAAACAGACTGCGGCCGACATCAAGCGCGAAATCGCCGCCGAGGTGGCCCAGATGGTCACCCAAGGACACCGTGCGCCCCATCTTGCCGCAATCCTGGTGGGCCACGACGGCGGTTCCGAAACATATGTGGACAATAAGATAAAGGCATGCGCCGAATGCGGTTTCCGCTCCACGCTCATCCGCTTCGAGAGCACCGACGAGAAACCCCTCGACCCGGCAGAACTGATGGATGCCATCGAGAAGCTGAATAACGACCCGGAAGTCGACGGATTCATTGTCCAGCTGCCTCTGCCCAAACACATCGACGAACAGGCTGTCATAGAAGCCATTGATCCGGCCAAGGACGTCGACGGTTTCCACCCCGTGAACGTTGGCAAGCAAGCCATCGGGCTGCCGTGCTTCCACTCTGCCACACCGGCTGGCATCATGGAGCTGCTCAAACGTTACAACGTGCCCACCAAGGGCAAGCGTGCCGTCATTATCGGGCGCTCGAACATCGTGGGCAAGCCCATGGCGACCTTGCTCATGGCCAAGGGTTACCCCGGCGATGCAACCGTCACTGTGTGCCACAGCGCCACGGAGAACCTTGCCGACATCGTGCGCGAGGCCGACATCATTGTTGCGGCGCTCGGTCGCCCGGGCTTCGTTACGGCTGATATGGTCAAAGATGGAGCAACCGTAATAGATGTGGGCACCACACGCGTGCCCGACGCCTCCCGCAAGTCGGGCTTCCGCCTCAGCGGCGACGTCGACTTCGGGGCCGTGGCTCCCAAGTGCTCCTTCATCACGCCCGTACCCGGTGGCGTGGGGCCCATGACCATCGTGAGCCTGATGAAGAACACACTCCAGGCCCGGCGTAATTCACTCGGGCAATGAGCCTGTTCATCGCGTTGTTCGTTTCCCTGTCGTCGCTGGTGTTCGGCTACGACGAGGCCGACTTGCTTTTTGCGGGCGACGCGATGCAACACCAAGCGCAGCTTGACGCGGCGCGCACCTCCAAGACAACTTACGACTACTCGGCTTGCTTCAGCGAGCTGGCGCCGCTGGTGTCGCTGGCCGACCTTGCGGTGGTGAACCTCGAGACGCCCGTAGGCATTCCACCCTATTCCGGCTATCCCTGCTTCAACGCACCGCCGGAGTACCTTGACGCCCTGGCCGACTGCGGATTCGGGCTCTTCCTCACGGCCAACAACCATACCTTGGACCGTCGTGCACGAGGTCTGAGAGCTACCATCGACAACCTTGACGCCCGTGGCTTGCCACACCTCGGCACCTATCCCTCCGACTCAGCACGTGCCGAAGCGCTTCCGATGATTGTGGATGTCAACGGCTTCCGCATCGGCTTCCTGAACTATACTTACGGTACCAACGGAATCAGTCCGTCCGAAGGCGTGGTGGTGGACTACATCGACCGCCCTCGCATCAAGGCCGACGTGGACTCCGCGCGTGCAGCCGGAGCGGAACTCATTGCGGTGTGCATCCATTGGGGCGATGAGTACCGGCTCCTGCCCAACCAGAGCCAGATGCACACCGCCGACTTCCTCGAAGCGCTGGGTGTCGACCTCATCATAGGCTCACATCCGCATGTGATTCAGCCCATGGAGTTCAGGACCAACCGCTATTATCCGGAGAAAAATGTGTTTCTGGTCTACTCGCTGGGTAATTTCATTTCAAATATGAAAACCGCCGACACACGGGGCGGGGCAGTGGCACAGATTAAGCTCTACCGCGACGAAAAACACCGCGCATCCATCAAAGATCCACGTTACAGGTTGATTTTTACCGTTCCGGGCACTTCTCCCAAGAACAATTTCCACCTTTTGGAGGTTAGAAATGTAGAAGGGCCGTGGAAGAGCCGCGCCGACGAGTTTGCCCGACGCGCACGCAACATCTTCAACCGCCACAATATCAACGTTCCTGAGGCTCCGGAGGGTTTGTAACCTCTTTCACGGATTTTATGACGACGAGATTGTAAGACCGGGAGTTCCTTTTTGGGCCTCATATTCCGACGGACCTTAAAAATTTGATTTTAATCATTAAACTTGAGCACAGCTCACATACGACATGACAACCGAAAGCACCCTTGAATCCATCACATCGCGACCGCTGATACTGATAACGAACGACGACGGCTATGCAGCCCCTGGAATTCATCGCCTTGCCGAAGCCGTAAGGCATCTTGGCGACGTGTACATAGTTTCGCCCACCGACCCCCGTTCGGGACAGTCGGCTGCATTGACCATCGGAACCCCCCTGCGCATTTCCGAGAAAGAGTCCGACATCGAAGGAGTGCGGTTTTTCACTGTCAACGGAACGCCGGTGGACTGTGTCAAGCTTGCTCTCCATGCCATTGTACCGCGGCGTCCGGCTGTGATTTTCTCCGGAATCAACCACGGCTCCAACAGCGGAACGGCCATCACATACTCCGGAACCATGGGTGCCGTGCTTGAAGGTTGCATGGTCGGAATCCCCTCGGTTGGCTTTTCGCTGCTGCATCACTCAATGAAAGCCGACTTCAACGAAGCCATTCCCTTCATCAAGACAATTGCCACGGAGGTTGTGGAAAACGGGCTTCCCAAGGGTGTGTGCCTAAACGTGAACATTCCCGCCAAAGTTAAACCCGAGGGAGTGCGCATTTGCCGCGCTGCTAAGGGACATTGGTCAGAGGAATATGTGCGTTATCTCGACCCACAGGGCAATCCCTTCTACTGGCTCACCGGCCGATTTGTAGACGAAGAGCCCGAAGCGACCGACACCGATGAGTACTGGCTGAAGAGGGCCTACATCTCCGTGGTGCCCGTAAGTCCCGATATGACTTTCGGCGAGGCTGCAAAAGAGGTTGCAAAGCGCTTTGAAATCTAAATCAATGTTAACAACATAAAAACATTGCAAAATATTTTATAGAAATATTAACACATTGTTAAGCTATATTGCTGATTGTCAGATATTTGCGGAATTGCGGCTAAAAATGGCTCAATTCCGCTCATTTGCATAATTAAAAGTTGTGTAGTAACTTTGCGGTGTCTTAATGATGTTAGTTTGGTCGATGTGATATCGACATGATTGACCGAAATAAGCATGGCACAATTATCAGCAGCTATAGCAAATAGATTTAGGAATTATCATGTTAAATTAGGAACACAGTCATCTTAAAGCAACTTATTTCGCCCCCGGGACCCCACCCGGGGGCGGCAATTTTTTACAATCGGGTGCCCGGCTCCTTGAGAAGCGTGCTTTTTTGGCGCAAAAGTTGCTCAATTCGCGAATTTTTGCGTACTTTTGCATATCACCTACAAAACCCTGAAATATGAAAAGAATTGCCTTATTTTTTGTGGCTGCCCTTTCGCTCGCAATTACTCTGAGCTCTTGTGGCGGCACAAGCAAAGCAGAAACGGAACTGGCTGCCAAGGCCACCGACCTCAATATGGAATTCCTGCAGCTGGCCAAGGGTTCGCCCGATTTCATAGAAAGCATGAGCTGCGAGTATTCCGCACCCAACCTGCTCATAAACACAAAGTTGAACACCGACCTCAAGCCCGAGATGTTCAGCCAGGCTCTGGTGGAATATGTTGTGGCTAACTATATCCGCAGCAACGCCGGCGCTTTGATGGACGGTATTGTCAACGGCATTAACCTAACCAAGGGCTCCATATCAATCACCATCACCAACGTCAACGAGGAGGCCAAGGAGTACACCATCGGCCACGCGCGCCTGGTTCAGCTGGTGCAGAAAAAGAACAGCGAATTGAACTTCAACGACGTAAAGCAGAATGTGGTTAAGATCATGGAGACCGAGTGTGCCAAGTACGCCGACGATGTAAAAGCCGAAAGCTGCACCTTCGCCCTGGCTAACGGCTTCGCGCAGTACACCATCACCTTCAAAAACGCCTCAGCTTTCTCAAACCAAACACAGGGTTCCGTGTTGGGACGTTACATCAAGGTGCTCAAGGAGCAGTATCAGACCTACGGTGCCGCTTCCTACCTGGTAATCGACATCCTGAAGTCACTGCAGCTCGACGGCTACCGTTTTGTATACACCGACCCCGAAGGCACTGCCAAAATCAGCAGCCCCGTAGCCTGGAAAAACATCTGAAGCCACACCCTTAACCCCAAAGCCTAAAACCTAAGACCTTAAAAATGAATATAGTAGATCGTTTTCTCTCATATGTAAAGTACGATACCCAGAGCGACGAGCAGACCAACCTGAACCCCTCCACGCCCGGGCAGATGAAGTTTGCCCGCGCCCTCAAGGAAGAGCTCGAACAGATGGGCCTGTCTGACATCTCCCTGGACAAGAACGGCTACCTGATGGCAACCCTGCCGGCAAATTGCGACTGCGACGTGCCCACCGTAGGCTTTATCGCCCATATGGATACATCCCCCGACATGTCCGGCCGCCATGTGAGCCCGCGCATCGTCAAGGACTACCCCGGGGGCGACATCGTCCTCAATGAAGCCGAAAATATCGTCATGACAGTGGCCGACTTTCCCGAACTCAACCACTATATCGGCCAGGACATCATCGTAACCAACGGCCTGACACTCCTAGGTGCTGACGACAAGGCCGGCGTGGCCGAAATCATCTCCGCGGTAGAGTACCTGAAGGAGCATCCGGAAATCAAGCACGGCAAGGTGCGCATCGGCTTCACTCCCGATGAAGAAATCGGTGCCGGAGCCGACCACTTCGACGTTGAACGCTTCGGGGCCGACTTCGCCTACACCATGGATGGCGGCGAAGTGGGCGAACTCGAATTCGAGAACTTCAACGCCGCCGTTGCAAAGGTTACTTTCACCGGCCGCAACGTTCACCCCGGCTATGCCAAGCATAAGATGATCAACTCCATGCGCATCGCAAACCAATTCGTAATCATGCTTCCCCGATGGGAAACTCCCGAGCACACCGAGGATTACGAAGGTTTCTATCACCTGACTGCCATGGAAGGTACCGTAGAAAAAACCGTTCTGACCTATATCATCCGCGACCACGACCGCGACCGCTTCGAACGCCGCAAGAAAGAGTTCGAGCACCTTGCGCGCAAAATCAACCACGAGTTCCCCGACTGCTGCACGCTCGAAATCCGCGACCAGTACTACAACATGCGCGAAAAAATCGAGCCCGTGATGTATGTGGTGGACATTGCCGAAGAAGCCATGCGCCGCGCCGGCATCAAACCAAAGGTACAACCCATCCGCGGAGGTACAGATGGCGCCCGCCTGAGCTTCATGGGGCTGCCTTGCCCCAACATCTTCGCCGGGGGACTCAACTTCCACGGCCGCTACGAGTTCCTGCCAATCCCCTCCCTGCGCAAGGGTGAAGAGGTGATTGTGGAAATCGTAAAGCTTGTGGCCGAACGAAAGGGCTGAGGCGTGGGGCGGAATCTGCTTGTGATTGTCACCGGCCCTACGGCATCGGGCAAGACGGCTCTGGCCGTTGACTTGGCCGAACACTTCGCCACTGACATCATCTCGGCAGACTCGCGCCAGATTTTCCGTGATATCCCTATCGGCACCGCCGCCCCCTCTCAGGAGGAGACGGCGCGTGCCTTTCATCATTTTGTGGGCATCCTCCGTCTGGAGGACTACTTCAGCGCCGCCCGCTATGAGCAGGAGGTGCTTGCGTTGTTGCCCCGGCTATGGGCGCGGAGCCCGGTGGCGGTGATGTGCGGAGGTTCAATGATGTACGTCGACGCAGTTGTGGACGGCATCGACGTCATGCCAACTATCTCCGATTCTACCCGCGACTATGTTCTACGCATGCTCGCCAATCATGGCCTCGAGGCGGTGCTGGCTCAGCTGAAAATTCTTGATCCTGAGTACTTTGAGGTAGTGGACCGTGGCAATACACGCCGTGTGGTTCATGCCGTGGAGATATGCCTCGAGGCTGGAGTGCCCTATTCGACCCTGCGCACAGGCGCCAAGGCCGATCGGCCCTTCGACATCCTCAAGCTGGCCATCGACCGCCCACGCGAGGAGCTTTTTGCACGAATAAACCGCCGGGTTGAGCTAATGGTCGAAAGGGGATTAGTCGAAGAAGCTCGTGCAGCACTCGCCCACGGACCCCTGAACTCGCTTAATACTGTGGGTTACAAGGAATTGGCAGCATATTTTCGCGGAGAATGGGATTTGTCCACTGCCATTGCGCGTATCCAGAAAAATACTCGCGTATACGCCAAAAAGCAACTCACCTGGCTAAAGAAAGACCCGAACGTGGTTTGGTTAAAGCCCGAAAATGCATTCGACGAAGCCATTTCGATAATAAATTCTTTAACTCATGAACAGAACATCCGGAAATAAACTCACCTTTGGCATCGTTGTCTACCTCGTTCTCCTTTTCTTGGGTGGACTTGGTTGTATATGGGTTGAACTCACACGAAGTGCCGACTTTTACGCTACCCGTGTCGGTCTCTTTTGCGGCGGCGCAATGATGGTTATCCTTGCAGTGATGTCGTTTTCGGCGTTTCTCAAGGGAAAGCCCAACGCAGCGCCATTGGCCATCGCCGGCGACTGGACTTTCGCGCTTATGACCCTCTTCTGGGTGCTGACAACTTTCGGATTCGAGTTTTCGACCGGCCCGATTGTACTGTTGTCAGGTTTATTCGCCTGGTGTACACTTTGGTGGATTTACCTACGCCGTTTCCGAAGCGCCGGCAGTGGAGCTTCGAAGGCCGCTTGGCTGCTCATTATCTGCATGATGGCCTTCTTCTGCGTACTGGCGCTCCTGCGGAGTTCAGAGGTGCGTACCTACAAGGCCAAAGTCGCCGCAGCCCAAGCCGCGGAGCGGGCCCACATGGCCCAACTCATAGCCGAACAGCAGTATGAGGAGGCCATAGAAGAGCTGGAAAATATTGAGGTTGAGGATGATGAAGTGGGAGAAATAACTGAACCTGAGGTCATAAAGCCCAAGGAGGATGCACCTGAGGCCACCTCCGGCTGGCGCACGGTAGAGTTCCCCGGAGCCCTGGTGGAATTACCCGCCGGTTGGACCTACAAGTACCTTCCGGCTCCCGGCTATATGAAGGAGTATGCCGTGTATGGCGATGGGGGCATTTTTTTAGAACTCCACACAAATGTGCCGGACATGGATTATGTCAAGTATATTTTGAACGAAGAGGTCTCCCGGTTAAACCACGACCCCTCCGTGAAGACTTTCCGCAGGACAAAGGATGAGATAATTCCCAATGGTGCTACGGAACTTGAGCATCTTGTTTACTTAATCCTGTATACGGACGGTATGATTGACGAACTCGAATACGTGTTTATCCGCGACCTTCAAACAGGGCGCCAGGCATGCATCATCACCGACTATGATGATGACCGGATCGCGGAGATGGCTCTGCGCCTGCGCATCCGCTGATGAGCCATCCTAATTGAGCTTTTCCTTGAGGTAACGGCCTGTATAACTATCGGGGTTCGCTGCGATATCCTCCGGCGTACCGGTTGCCACGATGGTGCCACCGCCTTCGCCTCCTTCCGGCCCGATGTCGATTATGTGGTCGGCACATTTAATCACGTCCATGTTGTGCTCAATCACAAGCACGCTGTGACCCAGCTCGATCAGGCGGTTGAATGCCTTCAGAAGCAGGTTTATGTCGTGAAAATGGAGGCCCGTGGTGGGTTCGTCGAAGATAAAGAGAGTGTTGGGCTGGTTAGTCTGACTAAGGAAGTAGGCAAGTTTAACGCGCTGATTCTCACCACCCGATAGGGTAGAGGAGCTTTGTCCAAGATGGATGTAGCCCAAACCGACTTCCTGTAGGGGCCGTAGGCGCTCAACGATTCGGCGTTCTATCGCGCCCTCGCCTTGGCCGAAGAATTCAATGGCCTCGTCGACGCTCATGTCGAGGATGTCGGATATGTTCTTCCCGCGGTACTCAACCTCGAGCACGTCTCGCTTGAAGCGCTTCCCGTGGCACTCCTCGCATTCAATCGTCACATCGGCCAGGAACTGCATTTCTATTGTAATCTGCCCTTCGCCCTTGCAGGCTTCACAACGACCCCCTTCGACATTGAATGAGAAGTACGATGCCGGCATATCCATCTGGCGCGCAAGCTGTTGCGATGCCATCAGGGCACGGATTTCTTCGTAGGCCTTGAGGTAGGTGGCAGGATTTGAGCGCGTCGACTTGCCTATGGGGTTTTGGTCCACGAACACGATGTCCTGCACGCGGTTTATGCTGCCCGAGAGACTGTGGAACTTCCCGGGAGCATCCCCTTCGCCGAAAATGCGGCGTGCCATGGCGCGGTAGAAGATGTCGCGCACCAGAGTAGACTTGCCCGAACCGCTCACCCCGGTTACGACGGTCATAACTCCCAGCGGGAAGGTAGCGTCAATACCCTTGAGGTTGTGCTCAGTGGCCTTATGAACGGTGATGGAGTCGCGCCACTTGCGGCGGCTTTTGGGTACGGGGATGCTCAGCGCCCCCGTCAGGTACTTCATGGTGTAGCTGTTTGCCGCGCCTTTAAGCCCGTCGGGCGCCCCTTGGTACACGATTTCGCCCCCGTGTATACCTGCCGCCGGGCCAACGTCGATGATGCGGTCGGCATGGCGCATGATGTCCTCATCGTGCTCAACCACAACCACTGTGTTGCCCAACTGCTGCAGGCGCCGGAGCACGGCAATGAGCCTGTCGGTGTCGCGCGAGTGTAGACCGATGGAAGGTTCGTCCAGTATGTACAGCGACCCTACCAGGCTGCTGCCCAGCGATGTAGCAAGATTGATGCGCTGGCTCTCGCCGCCCGAAAGGCTGTTGCTGAGGCGGTCCAGGGTCAGATAGCTCAGGCCTACCTCCTGCAGGAAATGGAGGCGTTTTCGTATCTCTACAAGCAGACGTTCGGCTATTTTGGCGTCGCGTTCCGGCAGTTCCAGATTGTCAAACCACTCACTGAGTCGGTCGATTGGCATGGTGACAAGGTCAGTTATGCACTTCCCGGCTACCTTGATATAGGAGGCCTCGGGCCGCAGGCGCGTACCGTGGCACTTATGGCAGGTGGTTTTGCCGCGATAGTGGGCAAGAATCATGCGGAATTCTATTTTCTGGCGCTGCGAACCCACCCAGTCGAAATAGTCCATGATACCCTGAATCCCTGCTGCTTTGTCGCCCTCCCACAGCAAACGGCGCTGTTCGTCGGAAAGCACGTTGTACGGCGTATGGACGGGGAAACGGTCCTTGGCCGCACTCATGAACCGACGCTTCCACTCCGACGAAACATTCCCGCGCCAGCACGCCACGGCATCGTCGTAGACCGACAGGAACTGGTTGGGAACCACCAGGTCCTCGCTGATGTCGAGCGTCTTGCCGAAACCCTCGCACACGGGGCATGCGCCCACGGGGTTGTTGAAGTTGAATGTCTGCTCGTTGGGTTCGACGAATGTGATGCCGTCGGCCTCGAAACGCTTGGAGAAGTCGTGGCGGCTCACTGTCCCATCGGCCTCCCAAACGAGGATCGCACATTCATCATGTCCCTCAAAGAAAGCCGTCTCCACCGATTCGGCCAGGCGCGAGAGCTCGTCGCCGCTGTGGGCCACGGCCAGGCGGTCAATCAGCAGGTCGGGCAGAGGAGCGCCCGGCTTGGTGGCAACGAGGAAGTCGCCGAAGTCCTGGAAAGTGTTATCCGGACCGACAACGCGCGAGTACCCCTCCTTGGAGTAAATTTCCAGCTGCGTGGGCAGGTCGCGGCCCTCGGGTAGGTGCATGGGTGCAACAACGGCGATACGCGTACCCTCCGTATAGCTCTTGGCTAAGGCGATAACATCCTCAACGGTGTGCTTCTTGACCTCTACGCCACTGATGGGCGAGAAGGTGTGGCCGATGCGCCCGAAGAGCATGCGCATGTAGTCGTAAATCTCGGTGGAAGTCCCAACGGTGGAACGGGGGTTGCGCGTATTGACCTTCTGCTCGATGGCAATGGCCGGCGGAAGGCCCTTGATGATGTCGCACTCAGGCTTGCGCATCTTTCCTAAAAATTGGCGTGCGTATGACGAGAGGCTCTCCACGTAGCGTCGACGGCCCTCGGCATACAGTGTGTCGAAGGCAAGCGACGACTTACCCGAACCCGACAGGCCGGTGATCACAACCAGCTCGTTGCGTGGAATTTCGACGTCGATGTTCTTGAGGTTATTGACGCGGGCGCCTTTTATGGTGATATTCTTGTTTGACATAGCTACAAAGATAATGAAAAAAGTGGAAATGGCCAACTATTCAAAGTCCAAAAGAAGCTGACGCACATCAGGTTCCTTAACCGGACGCGAAAGTGTCAGGCCCATGAGGCGTACGGATTTTATTCCATCGGCCTTGGCCCACAGCTCCTTGGCCAAAGTTGCGTAGGTGGACGCGTCCGCAACCTCGGGCACCGTGCTGACCGACCGCGTGCACTGGGTGAAGTCGCTGTAGCGTACCTTCAGCGTGAGCGTCGGCCCCGTAAACCCTTTTGCCGAAACGCGTTTGTGGAGTTCTGCGGCCAGCGAATCTATCAGTTTCGCGATTTCGTAGGGCGAGGAAATATCCTGCTCAAGGGTGGTTTCGCATCCGATGGATTTGCGGATGCGTTGACTCTCCACGGGGCGGTCGTCGATGCCGCGGGCAAAATTGTAGAAGAGGCTGCCGGCTTTGCCGAAGTGCAGCCGGAGTTCGGGGAGGGTGAGGCGTGCCAGGTCGGAGCCCGTGTATATACCCAGGGAGTGCATACGGGCAGCTGTGACGGGTCCAACGCCCCAAAAACTCTCCACGGGCATTTTGGCTATGAACTCCTCGGCGCGGTGGGGCGGAATCACACACAGGCCGTCGGGCTTCCGGTAATCGGAGGCGATTTTGGCTAAAAATTTGTTGTACGACACCCCCGCGGATGCCACCAGGCCCAGCTGCTCACGTATTTTGCGCTTGATTTCGCGGGCGATGTCCAGCCCCAATTCAATTCCGGCTCGATTGTCGGTTACATCCAGAAAAGCTTCGTCCAGCGATATAGGCTCGATGATGTCGGTGTACTGGTGGAAGATTTCGTGAATCTGCGCCGAAACGGCCTTGTAGACATCGAACCGACAGTCGACAAACACCAGCTCCGGGCACAGTTTGCGCGCCTTGGACGAGGACATGGCGCTGCGCACTCCGAAGCGACGCGCCTCGTAGCTGGCCGCAGCCACAACTCCGCGACCGTCGGCCTGGCCAACCGCCAGCGGGCGCCCGGCCAGTTCGGGGTTGTCGCGCTGTTCTACCGAGGCGTAGAAGGCGTCCATGTCTATGTGTATAATTTTCCGTACCATATTGGAGAGATAGCAAATGCAACCCCGCGGGTTGCATAGCAAAAAGGCAACCAATGCTGGTTGCCTTGAGTAGCGAATCTGGGAATCGAACCCAGGTCTCCACCGTGAGAGGGTGGCGTGCTAGGCCACTACACTAAATCGCCTTTCGTTTTGCTCTGCAAAATTAATACATCTGAGCCCAATCTCCAAATTTTTAACTTACTATAACATTAGTACTCCATTTCGCTTCGAGATGCATCTTGATTAATCTCGATAAATCTTGATAAATCCTCAATAATTCCCGTCCGTAATGAACTCGGGCCCCTCCTAACACCTTATATTATATATACACCAAAAAACTATGTCAACTCAATTCACCATCGCAAACCTGCACTGCCTGTGCAGCTCGGTCGTCAGTACGACTTCGGTAACATACATTCTCTACCCTATGGACATCCTCGCCGACTGGCTCGAACCGGCGGCGGCAAAATTCGGAACCACCATCGTGGTGGTCACGGGCATGGACTGGCAGAACGTCTTCAGCCCATGGCCCGCAAAAGGTGTGCCCAAAGGTTCGCCCGACTTCAAAGGTCAGTCGGCCGAATTCCTGACAACTCTACAAGCAGAGGTAATCCCGCAGGTAGAATCGTCGCTGGGCCTCACCGGAGCCGACCGCACACTGGTGGGCGTATCTATGTCCGGACTCTTCGCGCTGTGGCAGTGGATGGTGTGCGACACCTTCACCAACATCGCCTCACTCTCCGGCTCGTTCTGGTACGAAGGCTTCATGAACTGGCTCACCGCCCGCCCCATTCCGCATAAAACCGGCCGGGCATTCTTCCTTCTGGGAGACCAGGAATCGCACTCCAAAGTCAAGGCATTCGACAGCGTGGGCGCCAACACTGCCGAAATCGTTACCCTCCTGGAGCGCGCCGGAATCGACACCACCTTCCGCAGTGTCCCCGGTAATCATTACTCCGACCCAATCCCCCGACTCGACCTCGCCCTTTCGACGCTGAATAAAAAATAATCGGGATTTATCGGAAAATCCCGATAAATCCCAATCATTCAGTAGTTTTGCCTTATCCCAGCGCAGCGAGGGAGGCTGTGATAGTGGCGAGTTTGGACTCTACGTCAGCGAGTTTCTTGCGCTCTACAGCCACCACGGCCTCGGGAGCCTTGGACACGAAGCGCTCGTTGCTCAGCTTCTTGTTGATGGACTCGCGGAAACCCTCATAGTAGGCCAAATCCTTTTCAAGACGTGCGCGTTCAGCCTCAACGTCGATGTTCTGGCTCTGTGGAACGTTGAATTCAGTAGTTCCGACCATAAACGAGCTTGCAGCCGGATCCTTGGCGGCATTTTGCTCGATTGTCTCGACGCCGGCAAGTTTGGCCACCATAGGGATGATGCTCTCGGGCAGGGTGCCCATTACCAACAGACGAATCTGCTCGCGCTGAGGGATATTTTTGCGTGCACGGACGCCGCGGGCGCCGTTGACAACCTCCTGGGCGAAGTCCATGTCAGCCAGCAACTGCTCGTCAACCTTCCCGGCCACGGGCATGGCGGCGTACATGATCGATTCGCCCGGACGGCGCTCGCTCAGGTGCTGCCATAGTTCTTCGGTGATGAAAGGCATGAAGGGGTGGAGCAGGCGCAGGAGCGAATCGAGGAATTCGCGGGCCTGGGCGATGGTGCGGGAATCGATGGGTGAGCCGTAGGCGGGCTTTATCATCTCCAGATAGAGCGACGAATAATCATCGCGGAAGAGACGGTACACGGCCATAAGTGCCTCACTGATACGGTATTTCCCGAACAGGTCCTCGACCTCCTCAATCGTCTTGCTCAGTTTCGATTCGAACCAGCGGTATGCCAGGGCGGAGAGTTCGGGTTGGGCCAGAGACTGGTCCACGCTCCAGCCCTCGATCAGGCGGAAGGAGTTCCATATCTTGTTGCAGAAATTACGTCCTTGCTCCACGAGCTTGTCGTCGTACATGATGTCGTTGCCGGCAGGTGCGGCAAGCATCAGGCCCATACGCACACCGTCGGCGCCGTAGTCGCGGATGAGGTCCAGCGGGTCAGGGGAGTTGCCGAGGCTCTTGGACATCTTGCGGCCAATGGAATCGCGAACGATACCGGTGAAATATACGTTGTTAAAAGGCTGATGACCAACATATTCGTAGCCAGCCATAATCATACGCGCAACCCAGAAGAAGATGATGTCCGGGCCGGTTACGAGGGTGGCGGTGGGGTAGTAGTAGTTGATTTCCTCGTTGCCGGGGTTATTGATGCCGTCGAAGAGCGTGATGGGCCAGAGCCACGATGAGAACCAGGTGTCGAGCGCACCGGGGTCCTGCGTGAGGTCGGCTTTGGTCATATTCTCGTTGCCGGTGATGGCTTTGGCCTTTTCGAGAGCTTCGTCCTCGGTGCGGGCAACCACGAAGGCTTCTTCACCGGTGCCGTTATCATAGAAATAGGCCGGAATACGATGGCCCCACCACAGCTGGCGGCTGATGCACCAGTCCTTGATGTTTTCAAGCCAGATGCGGTAGGTGTTCTTGTACTTCTCGGGCACGAAACGGATAATGTCGTCCATCACGGGCGCCAGCGACATGTCGGCGAAGTGCTTCATCTTCACGAACCACTGCAACGAGAGCCGGGGCTCGATAGCTACTTTAGTGCGCTCCGAAAGACCAACTTTGTTAACATAATCCTCAACCTTCTCCATAAGGCCGGCAGACTGGAGGTCTGCGGCGATGGCTGTGCGCACATCGAAGCGGTCCATGCCAACGTACATGCCGGCGACCTCGTTGACGGTTCCGTCCTCGTTGAAGATGTCGATGGTTTCGAGGTTGTGACGCTGGCCCAGCTCATAGTCATTCTTGTCGTGGGCCGGGGTCACTTTGAGGCAACCGGTACCGAAGTCGATTTCCACATAGCGGTCCTCAATCACAGGCACCACGCGCCCAACCAACGGCACAACCACCTTCTGCCCCTTGAGCCAGGCGTTCTTCGGGTCCTTAGGGTTGATGCACATGGCCGTATCGCCCATGATGGTCTCCGGGCGGGTAGTGGCTACCACGGCGTAGTGACGTCCGTCAGCGTCGGTATGTACCACACAACCCTCGGTGATGTCAAGCGTTTCGGGTTCTTCTGCCAGATAGTACTTGAGGTAGTAGAGTTTCGATTGTTCTTCTTCAAAGAAAACTTCGTCGTCCGATATGGCGGTGCGGTTCTGGGGGTCCCAGTTCACCATGCGTAAGCCGCGGTAAATCAGCCCCTTATCGTAGAGGTCGACAAATACCTTGGTGACGGCCTCCGATCGGGCGGCGTCCATGGTGAAGGCAGTGCGGTCCCAGTCGCAGGAGGCCCCGAGTTTGCGGAGTTGCTTCAGGATAATGCCTCCGTGCTTCTCGGTCCACTCCCAGGCATGCTTGAGGAATTCCTCGCGGGTGAGGTCGGTCTTCTTGATTCCCTCGGCGGCGAGTTTGGCGATGACCTTGGTCTCGGTGGAAATTGAGGCGTGGTCAGTTCCCGGAACCCACAGGGCGTTCTTGCCCTGCATGCGTGCGCGGCGCACCAGGATGTCCTGGATAGTGTTGTTGAGCATGTGGCCCATGTGGAGCACACCCGTCACATTTGGCGGCGGAATTACGATGGTGTACGGCTCGCGGGCATCCGGCGTGCTGCGGAAGAGCTTATGCTCCATCCAGTAGGCGTACCACCGCTCCTCAACTTCGGAGGGGTCATATTTCTGGGGTAGATCTTTCATTGCACTTGCGTTTGAGTTTCAAAGTGCAAAGTTACGCTTTTTCTGCAACTTTAGCAAGTATAAATTGATGCTTGAGGTTTAAAGTTTAAGAGCCCGCTTCGCTGCTTGCCGAACCAAAAATTTTTCGTACCTTTGCACGTCGTTTCGACACCCAAAGGTACACTTATAATGATATCAGTCAACAACCTCTCGGTGGAATTCACCGCCAAAACTCTCTTCGACAATATCAATTACGTCATCAATCCTAAGGACAAGATTGCATTGGTCGGCAAGAACGGTGCGGGCAAATCCACCATGCTCAAAGTCATCGCCGGCCTTCAGGCGCCAACCTCCGGCAGCGTGGCCGTGCCCAACGACGTAACCATAGCCTACCTCCCGCAGGAGATGGTCATCAAGGACACCAATACGGTCATCGAGGAGGTGCGCACCGTCTTTTCCCACATCAAGGAGATGCACGCACGCCTGGATGCACTCTCGGCCGAACTCGCCGCACGCACTGACTACGACTCCGACTCCTATCACAAGCTCATCGAGCAGACCTCCGCCCTTTCGGAACGAATCGCAATGGAGGCATCCGAAAACTATGAGGCCGAAATTGAGAAAACCCTTATTGGTCTTGGTTTCAACCGCACCGACTTCAACCGGCCCACCAGCGAGTTCTCCGGCGGCTGGCGAATGCGAATCGAGCTGGCTAAAATGCTGCTCAAGAACCCCGACGTACTCCTGCTCGACGAGCCCACCAACCACCTGGACATCGAATCCATACAGTGGCTGGAGAACTTCCTCGTTTCCAAGGCTAAGGCCGTTGTGCTCGTAAGCCACGACCGGGCTTTCATCGACAACGTCACCAACCGCACCATCGAAATTTCACTCGGCAAGATTTACGACTACTCAGTCAACTACTCCAAGTACGTGGCCCTGCGGCAGGAACGCCTCGAGCAGCAGATGCGTGCATACACTAATCAGCAGAAACAAATCGCAGAAACTGAGGAGTTTATCGAGCGCTTCCGCTACAAGGCAACCAAGTCGGTCCAGGTTCAGAGCCGCATAAAGCAGCTCGCTAAAATTGAGCGGATTGAGGTCGACGAGGTCGACAATTCACATCTCAGCCTCAAATTCGCCCCGGCGCCACGCTCGGGCGACTTCCCCCTGATTCTCGAGGACGTCGGCAAGGCATATGGCGACCATCAGGTGTTCGACCACGCCACATTCACCCTCCGCCGCGGCGAAAAGGTGGCCTTCGTGGGAAAAAACGGCGAGGGCAAATCCACCCTCGTCAAATGCATAATGAACGAAATCCCCTTCACCGGCTCCCTGCGCATAGGACACAACGTCAAGATAGGCTATTTCGCTCAGAATCAGGCCCAACTGCTGGACCCCGACATCACCGTCTTCGACACTATCGACCGTGTGGCCGTCGGCGACATCCGCACCAAGATTCGCGACATCCTCGGCGCATTCATGTTCGGTGGCGAAGCTTCCGACAAGAAGGTGAAGGTTCTCTCCGGCGGTGAGAAAACGCGTCTGGCAATGATCAAGCTCCTCCTCGAACCCGTCAATCTGCTCATTCTCGACGAGCCCACCAACCACCTGGACATGCGCACCAAGGACATCCTAAAGCAGGCCATAAAGGACTTCAACGGAACCGTTATCGTCGTCAGCCACGACCGCGAGTTCCTCGACGGCCTCGTCGAAAAGGTCTACGAATTCGGCGGCGGCCAGGTCAAGGAGTGCCTCGGCGGAATCTACGAGTTCCTCGAAAAGAAAAAAATCGCATCCCTCCAGGAACTCGAGCGTAAAACCGCCCCCGAATCGCCCAAAGCTAAAGAGGTACCTGTCCAACCCAAAGCCACACCCTCGGAGGCGCCCAAGGAATCCGCACGCCAGTTCTCCTACGCCGAGCAGCGCGAACGCGAGAAGGCTATGCGACGCGCGCGCAAACGTGTAGAGGACTGCGAGACCAAGGTTGCCGAAAAGGAAGAGGCCGTAAAACTAATCGAAGGCGAAATCGCTGCCGGTTCGGCCGACCCTGAAATTTACAACCGCCACGCCGCAGCCGTCAAGGATATGGAGAACGCCATGAGCGACTGGGAACTGGCCCAACTCGAACTTGACTCTTTCGATTCCAACTAAGGCCCCCCATTTTGACACCCTGACAATTTGACAATTTGACAAAATAAACCAAAAATGAACGATATGAACCTCAAGAACTCAATCCTGCTGCTGAGCGCAGTAGGCATGGCTTCAATGCTGGGCGCTTGCGGCAAGCAGGTCCCCACGGGCATTGCCGCAAATACCGACCCCGATGCCAACCCCAAGGAGGACTTCTACGCCTACGCTTGCGGAGGCTGGATGAAAGACCATCCCCTCAAACCCGAATATTCCCGCTTCGGAACCTTCGATGAACTCGGCGAGAAAAACCGCGAGCAGGTGCGCGACATCGTCCTGAGCATCAACCCCGCCGAAGAGGAATTCGGCTCTAACGCCCAGAAAGTCGGCGACCTCTACGCCCTGGGCATGGATAGCGCACGACTCAACCGTGAGGGTGCAGCTCCCCTGCAGGCCGACCTCCAGGCCATCGCTGCTGCCAACCGCGGCGACATCGTAAGAATGATGGCAACAATGCCCGGCCTCGATACTTTCTTCGGCACCTACGTTGAGGCAGACCTCAAGGACGCCACCATCAACACCATGTACTGGGGTCAGGGTGGCCTCGGTCTCGGCGACTGCGAATACTACACCAAGGACACCGACCGCGCCAAAGCCATCCGCGAGGCCTATCAGACCTACCTCACCACCCTGGGTAAACTCATCGGCTACACCGACGAGGAAGCAGAGCGCATGACCGCCAACACCCTCGCCATCGAAACAGCACTCGCCCAGAAGCACCTCACCCGAACCGAGCAGCGCGACATCAAGGCCCAGTATAACCCGACCACCGTCGCAGAGCTCGACAGGAAGTACCCCGCCATCGGCCTCAACGACTTCTTCAAAGCTCAGGGCCTGGACGTGAACACAGTCGTAGTTGACAACCCCAAATACTATGCCCTGGTGGACTCAGTCATTACCAACACCTCCATCGAAGCACTTCACGACTATATGACCGCATCCTACGTTGCCTCTGCAGCTCCCTACCTCAGCGACGACTTCATTGCCGCGCAGTTCGAGCTCCGCAAGGTTCTCTCCGGCGTCCAGGAGCAGCAGCCGCGTTGGAAACGCGCACTCTCTGTGCCCAACAGTGTCCTCGGCGAAGCCCTCGGCGAACTCTACGTTGCCAAGTACTTCCCCGAAAGCTCCAAGGAAAAGATGCAGACCCTCGTAGGCAACCTCCAGTCTTCCCTGGGCCAGCACATACAGAACCTCACCTGGATGAGCGACACCACCAAGGCTAAGGCCCTGGAAAAACTCGCCGCTTTCACCGTCAAGATCGGTTACCCCGACCAATGGCGCGACTACTCCAAGCTCACCATCGACCCCAAGGAATCCTATTGGGATAACATGAAGAAAGCTATTGTATTCAACAACGAGTACAACAACGCTGACTACGGCAAACCCGTCGACCGCACCCGTTGGTACATGTCGCCCCAGACCGTCAACGCTTACTATAACCCCACCACCAACGAAATCTGCTTCCCCGCCGGCATCCTCCAGGCTCCCTTCTTTGATCCCGAAGCCGACGACGCCACCAACTACGGTGCAATCGGCGTGGTGATCGGCCACGAAATGACACACGGTTTCGACGACCAGGGCCGTAACTTCGACAAGGACGGCAACATGGCCGACTGGTGGACCGCAGCCGACGCCGAAGCATTCGAAGCACTTGCGGAAAAACTCGTAGAGCAGTTCAATCAGGTTGAAGTTGCCCCCGGCACCTTCGCCAACGGCAAGCTCACCCTGGGCGAAAACATCGCCGACCAGGGCGGTCTCCGCGTGGCCTACACAGCCTACCATAACTCCCTCAACGGTTCCGACGGCGAAGTGATCGAAGGCTTCACCCCCGACCAGCGCTTCTACCTCGGTTATGCCAACGTATGGGCCGGTAACATCCGCGACGCGGAAGTGCTCCAGCGCACCGAGTCCGACCCCCACTCCCTGGGCAAGTGGCGCGTAAACGCAACCCTCCGCAACATCGAACCCTTCTACAAAGCATTCGACATTGCCGAAGGCGACGCCATGTTCATGCCCACCGCCGACCGCGTCATCATCTGGTAACCAACCCTCATATAAATAATAAGGGCGCCCACCAAGGCGCCCTTTTTCAATCCCCTTCCCCGCCAGCAACGGCTGGGAGGGGTGGTCTCCCGACCGCCCACGGCCGCCACTATGACCCTCAACGCAACCCCGGAGAGACGTCGTTGTGATTAGCCCCAGGTGCTGTGTAGCGGAGCATGTGGTCCCTCGGAGAGGCGGAGTTGTGATGAGCCACCAGCCCCCTCCCAGGTGGGTTGTGTATTCCCCCATTGTTGATTCTGGGCGAGGTTATGGAAAAGGAGGCATATCAAGCCTAATTTTACCTGCATACGTTCGCTCTTGTCCTCGATCTTGTTAAAGTCGAATTTGGACGGCGCGGCCTTTATCTGCTCCCAAATCTCGGGGGTTAATTCCTCGCCGAGGCACATCAGAGCGGCGGTAACGTCAGTCTGAGAGAACTCAGCGGAAACGGTGATCTTTTCTTCCATTGTTAAATTGCTTGGTTTTTTAGTTTGT